>JABUUX010000068.1 GCA_021442965.1 Treponema sp. | reverse complement strand
TTATGTAATCATCTGTAAAAGAGACTTTTGAAATATCCATAATTTCGTTTTCTGCCATACTTTCTCCCTCTTTCGGCAGTTATTCGAAATTTTCGAATAACTGAAATATCTTGCCCAGCACCAACCAGTTCAATTCGCTACACAGTGTGGAGCGGTTTCAACTCTAATCAGTCATAACCCCTCACTATCACTTCTGATTCAATTTTGGCAAACTCAGAGTTGTATTCTCCAAAGTCTGCAGTTGTTTTACTGCCATTTCTCTCAATAAAGTCATTCTTTCCGCTTGCGATTTTTTTTGTTCAATTAAAACAGCATTGTAACTTTCAAGATTCATAAGCACCAAAAGCTGGTTCATTGAAGCATGATCTCTTATGTTTCCTTTGTTCTCAGAGTTTTCTTCGCGCCACATTTTTGCGGTTTTCCCAAATAAAACAACGTTCAGCATATCAGCTTCATTTGCATACGTAAAAGCTTTTTGCTGCGGTGTCAGTTCCGGAAGAATCAAATATTCTTTTATTGCGTCAGTATGAATTCTGTAATTCAGTTTTGAAAGTTCACGATTCAAATTCCAGTTTAAGGACAGACGGGAGTTTTCATCATTCTTCAGGCGTTTGTAATCTTTAATGATATACAGTTTAAACTCAGCAGAAACCCATGATGCAAATTCAAAAGCAATATCACTGTGAGCAAAAGTTCCTCCATATCTTCCAGATTTAGAAACGATTCCTTTTGCATTTACGCCTTCAATCCATTTTTGGGGCGACATGGTAAAAGCATTTGCACCTGCTTCATTTCTAAACCCCTCGAATTCGACGGGTTTAAAATCAGGATTATGAAGTTTTTCCCAAAGTCCAAGAAAATCTAAAGTATCTTTTGAGCGCATCCAATTCCGTATTACATCGTTTTGTTCGTTACTTTTGTATCTGGCAATATCAGTAAGAGAAATATATTCATTTTCGAAATCGTATGTATATATAGAAATATCAATTCCGTTTGCATGTAATGAATCTTTTACAGGTGTATTCATCTTTTCTCTCCCCCAAGTCCTACACTTCAAACCCGATGCTTCCAAGCTGCTTTTTAATCTCTTTCTGCAATTCATCACTTTGGGCAAACATCTTTCCAAGTTCACCTGTCAAGCGTTTCATTTTTTCTTCAAACGGTTCACCGTCGTCCTCGGTCTCTTCAATGCCAACGTAGCGGCCGGGGGTAAGAATGTAATCCTGCTTGGCAATGTCTTGGATAGTGCATACAGCACAGAATCCTTTTTCATCCTGGAGTGTGGCGTTCTGGAATGCGGTAAATGTGTCTGCAATGCGGGCTATGTCTTCGTCGGTAAAGTCGCGGTGCTTCCGGTCTACCATCGTTCCCATTTTGCGGGCATCGATAAAAAGCGTTTTTCCTTTCTGTGCTTTGCTTCCGGGGGCTGCGATAAACCAGAGCGTAACCGGAATTGTAACGCTGTAAAAAAGCTGGGTCGGGAGGGCGACAATTCCTTCAACTAAATCTGCTTCGATAATGTTTTTTCTGATTTCGCCTTCACCGCTTGTCTGGCTCGAAAGTGCTCCGTTTGCAAGAACAAGTCCGATTTTGCCTTTTGGGGCCAGGTGGTGAATCATGTGTTCTATCCACGCAAAGTTAGCGTTTCCAGCCGGCGGAAGTCCGTATTTCCAGCGAACATCTTCGGTAAGCTTGTCCTGACCCCAGTTGCTCAAATTGAACGGAGGATTTGCCATGATAAAATCTGCTTTAAGCTGCGGGTGCAGATCGTTAAAAAATGTGTCTGCCTGATACGGGCCAAAGTCCGCTTCAATTCCGCGGATTGCCATGTTCATTTTTGCCATTTTCCAGGTGTCGGCATTGCTTTCCTGCCCGTACACGCTGATTGAACTTCTGTTTCCTGAATGTGCTTCTATGAACTTTGCACTCTGCACGAACATTCCGCCTGATCCGCAGCACGGGTCATAAACGCGGCAGTTGTTGAACGGTTTTAGAATGGCAACGATTGTTTTTACGATGCTTGACGGTGTATAAAATTCGCCGCCCTTTACGCCTTCGTAACTTGCAAACTGTGCGATGCAGTATTCGTATGTGCGCCCCAAAAGATCTTTGCTGTCTTCTGTTTCGCTCATGTTCATGTTGTTTGTAAATAAATCTACTACATCGCCAAGAACGCGCTTGTCCAGATCGGGGCTGGCATAATTTTTTGGAAGAACGTTTTTAAGTGCCGGATTTTCTTTTTCGATGGAACGCATGGCATCATCAATTACCGTGCCGATTTCCGGTGAGTGTGCCGCCTTGCTGATTGTACTCCAGCGGGCAGGCTCTGGAACAAAAAATATATTTTCTGAAGTATAAGCGTCGCGGTCGTCTTCAAAACCGTCGCCTTCGCTTACAAGAAGATTGTATTGTTTTTCAAAAGCACTTGAAATGTAGCGCAGGAAGATGAGACCTACAATTACTTTTCGGTATTCAGCGGCAGGGATGTGCCCCCAAAGAACGCATGCCGCATCCCAAATCTGTTTTTCAAAACCAAGGGCTGCGTTGTTTTTTGTTGAAGATGATTTTGTTTTTGCCATACGTTCCTCATTACAAATAAAAATACCTGTGAATTTTACCACATTTTAGCGAAATTTTCATTAGCAAACTCTGTATACTCCATTACACATCCAAGAACAGAACCTCAAAAGCATAATAAAAGCCCTCCGCAACGTTGCGAAGAGCTTGAAATACCTCAGTTTTCCTCATTTTGTACAGACATCTGCATTACATTTTCTTTCGCAACCTTGCGAAACAGGCTATCAATATCAAGAGACCGCACATCACACTTACTTTCCTTCTATCATTCTCTTATACTGCTTGTAGTCCTTCTTTCGTATCTTGTCATATTTAGAGAGATAGTCAGTAAGTTTGTTATCTGCAAGCCTCAACTTTATCGAAGCATGTTTTGAATTGTCTGGTACAGAAATTCCTTCTGCTTTTTCTTCTCCTCCTGACTGTCTCCGTTTCCAATTGTTAAAATCTGATTCCCTTCGGCACTCCATTTTTATAAAGATAAGACCCCGACATTCCGCTAGAAGTAACATAACTGTCAAAAGAGTCCTCTATGCTTTTTGAAGGAAAATACTGCAAATACTCTTTGAAAGAAAAAGGATAAACCGGGATTTCAAAAACGCGACCTCCAAAAAGTGTGGCAAGGTCACTTGAAAGCAGGAACGCATTTGAACCTGTCAGGTAAATATCAAAGTTTCCTTCTTCGTGAATGCTGTCAATTATCTTTTCAAAGCCTGTGCATATCTGAATTTCGTCGATTAAAAGAAGATTATCCCCACAGCAACTGAAAGCCCTTCCCCTGGACTTATATTTCTACTATGAAACACAATCTCTTAACTACTATTGGTAGAATTTTATCTCTCCCGACATCTGTTTTTCTTCCCCATTATAAGTAATCGTTACAACCCCAGAATCATTTTCTACTTTTGTGATTTTTGCACCTCTTAATTCCAGTGCTTTATTCAGGGTTTCTTTCTGCCACTCGTCCATAAGATTGGGATTATCAGAAGTAAAAACAAGACCTCCTGTAAGGCAGTTAACTTTTGTTAAAAGTGATTTCCGTTCTTTTCCAAGTTTTTCGTTATAAGAACGGAGAATAAAAACATCGGGGTCGTTTAAAAACGCTCTGCCGTTAAGCTGTCTTCTGTAAATTGAATTTAAGATTGTGTGTTTTGTGCTGGGGCGTTCTCTGTGTGCCATTCTTGCAAAAATATTGTCATCCCACGAAAGAGAAACATCGCATCCGATTCTGCAATAGTCCACATTTCCAAA
>JABUUX010000197.1 GCA_021442965.1 Treponema sp. | reverse complement strand
GTCTTTACGGTAGAAAGGTAAGACTTAACAAGATATTTTTCAAAAACTATGTCAAATGCCCCTTTGATATTCATATTCTCAGGAATTGTAATTTTGAGAACCTTAGAATCACGACCGAACTTTGCAATTTCAATGCGCCCGATAATAACCAGAATACCGCCAATAAAAAGAACCAAAGCAAGTCCTGTAAAATAACACTGCATTCCACAAGCAAGTCCCAAAGCCATGGAAAGAAAAACAAAGAAAATATCGCGGGAATCTCCCGGCACACTTCGAAATCTTATAAGAGCAAAAACCCCGGCAATAGGAACAGCCTTTGCAAGATTATTTCCAACAAGAGAAATGACAACGCTTATTACACAAGGAAGAACAATCATTGTAACAATAAAACTTTTAGAACAGCGTTTTCTTAAATCACTGAAATAATATGAAAGAGCACACACACTACCAAGAAGTAATCCTACAACCATATCCAAAAGAGAAGTTATTAAATAAGAATCCTGTTCCAAAAAAGTTTTTAACATAAAACACCTGCTACAATTTGAGAATTATACTATATGATTTACGGCTTTTCTATACTGAGTATATTCATATCCATACTTTGAAAATGATACAGGGAAGATTTTATTTTCTGAAAGCAGTCTTGCAAACCATATAGGAAAAGTTTTCCACGCCTTGGCTTCCATCAGGTATACACCGTCTTTAAGCAGAGGGTCTCCATAAATTTCTTCTGAAAGGGAAAGATTCTTTCTTCTGGATATTATATTTCTGTCAAAAGTCAGACGAAAATCATCATCATTTTTTTCAAAAAATGCAAAACGTTCATAAGAAATAAAAACTTTTGGAACTACAGGCCGCCTTTTCATTACATAAGAAATTTCAGAAATTACCTGAGGATTTATAAGAGGACTTTCCTGAACAGTGCCGTTTTGAAAGAAATTTGAAACATCTGAATAATAAAGACCTGTTCTTCGTTTATTTACAAGTCCTTTGTATTTTTTTTTGATTTCAAGAAAAACTTCATCTTTAGGGGTTACGATACCATAACTCCTAATACGCAGTTTTTCCTTATATACAGGCTTTTCAAGTGATTCTGTAATAAATTCATCTTTTTCTGTATCCAGATAAAGATTACATATCTGATATGGCTTCCCGTCCTTATTGTAAAAATCAGGATTCATATATTCTTCCAGAACCTTCAAAATATGATTGAACTGTTCATCGGAAATTATATATTTAATTTCGTAACGGTTAAAAACTTCAATAGCCATAAGATAATACTATCAAAAAGAATTTATTTTAGAAAGAAAAGATTTTACCATCAAAAAAAAACTTCTGAACAGAAAACTCTGAACAGAAGTTTTTACTGTTTTATTCAGCTTCGACAGTACGAGCCTCTTCTTCTGTAGCCTTTTTCCAAAACTGACTGCGACCAATTCCCATACCTATTTCACCGCGCATTTCAAGGGTATCAACCTTGTATTTTTTTCCGTCTGCGGCATGAAATGTAATCTTACATTTGTAACGGTTTCCATCCCCAGGATCTACAATACTTCCGCCAGACCATTTACCTTCGGCATCTTTTTTCATATTGTAAATCCAGTATGTTCCTACAGTCTTCATTTCAGACATTTTTCCGGGATGAGGAAAATCTTTATACGGACCTTTACCCTTAGTTCCTTCAGCAAGTTCATCATCCGCTCTGCCAACTGTATGAGTAATGGTTCCCATAAGCACATCATCAACAACCTTAATTTCCCATCCGGCTGTATTTTTACCAGTCTTTTCATCAACACTAATCCAGAAGCCTTCGCACGGATCTTTTGCAAAACCAAATGCTGCAGTCATAATAAATGCAGTAAATAAAATAAAAAGTTTTTTCATAAAACCTCCAATATCTCCAATATACGCTATGAAATATTAAATAGCAAGAAAAATAGATTTGAAAACAGAATATCAATAGAATTGGAAGCAGAATATCTTCTTATTAAATATGAATTTCTATTTGACATATTTTAGGTTGTTTATTATTATAAATCAGTAATGATTACTAATTTTTTAAATTATTTCTTTTTGGGGAGGAATTAATGAACTATTCAAGACAGCGTGAAGCAATTCTTAACTGTCTTCAAGGAAGATATGACCACCCCAGTGCAGATATGGTTTTTGATTCAGTAAAAAATGAATTCCCAAATATAAGTCTTGGAACTGTCTATAGGAATCTTACACTTCTTTGTGACACTGGAGATATAATAAAAGTAACTTCAGTAAACGGAGTAGACCGATTTGACTTCAACACCACCCCACACTGCCATTTCATCTGTTCAAAATGCACTAAAGTTCAGGATGTAGATGCCAGCATGGATGAAATTATTAACCGTGATGAACTGGTAAAAGTCCCGGGGTCGATAGAACGAACCGAAGTTATGGTTTACGGGCTCTGCCAGGAATGCCGTGAAAACAGTCTGGCTATTGATTAGGTAATTATGCCTTAAAAGGCAGATAATAAAACAAGGAGAAAAATATGGCAAAATTTGTTTGTACAGTATGTGGCTATGTTTACGAAGGTGATGCTGCACCAGAACAGTGCCCGGTTTGCAAAGTAGGAGCTGACAAATTCAAGAAAGTTGAAGGAGATCTCGTACTGGCTGCAGAACATGAATATGGTATTTATGGAAAAACAGTAAAAAACAATGCTGAAATTCCTGAAGCTGACAAAAAATTTATTTTTGATCAGCTTATGGCAAACTTCAACGGTGAATGTTCAGAAGTTGGTATGTATCTGTGCATGGCACGCATTGCTCACCGTGAAGGATATCCTGAAATCGGTCTTTACTGGGAAAAAGCTGCATACGAAGAAGCTGAACACGCTGCTAAATTTGCAGAAATGCTCGGTTCAGATCTGGAACCAAATATGACAGCAGAAACAAAGAAAAACCTTGCATGGCGCGTTGACTGTGAATTCGGAGCCACACAGGGAAAAACTGATCTTGCAAAAATGGCAAAGAAATACAACCTGGATGCTATTCACGACACAGTTCATGAAATGGCCCGCGATGAAGCCCGTCACGGAAAAGCCCTTAAAGGTCTTCTGGACAGATACTTCAAATAAAAATTGAAAATGTACAATGGACAATAAAAATTATGATTGTCCATTGTCAATTATCATTTGACAATTTCTCAAACTCTTCTTTTTCCAGCGGAAAGTTTGCATCATACTCATGGCGCTGGAGTTCAATTTCTTCATAAGTCCAGATTTTTCCTTTATTCATACCCGGGCAATTTTCTGCGCATTCTTCCCACATTTCTTTATCTTTTATCATCCAGCTCCAGAACGGATATGTTCTGCACTGAACAGGACGGGCTTCGTAACAGGTACACCCCTCCCCCCACAAAATGCAGTCATAATTCTTTTTTTCTTGAAGAGAAAGAACTGTTTTACCCTGATAATAATTTACCCAGCGGCAGTATTTTTCTATAAACTCGCTTCGCTCCATTTGAAAATAACTGCAAAGCAAATCCAGATCTTTAAGCGAAAGATACACAAACCCCGGAGAATGTCCGCAGCAGTACGAACATCTCTGACATTCAAAATGAAGTCCATCTTTATAAAATTTTTCACACATAATATACCCTGTATTATAAATTATTCTTTCGCCGCTTCCAGAAGTTTCCAGTATTCCCCGCGTTTTGCAAGCAGTTCGTCCGGCGTTCCGCTTTCTACGATGCCTTTTTTATCGACAACAAAAATTCTGTCGGCGTTTGCGATTGTAGAAAGGCGGTGGGCAATTACAAAACTTGTTCTTCCTTTCAGTAATGCGGCAAT
>JABUUX010000045.1 GCA_021442965.1 Treponema sp. | reverse complement strand
AAGGAACTTTCACTTTCTGATTTATCAATGGAAGAGGATGATAATTCTGTTCAGACTCAAGTAAATTCTGAATCAATTGTAGACGGACTAATCAGACAACTTTATGGAACGCTTAAGATTACAGGTAAAGAAGAAAAAGGTTGGGTTTTTGAATTGAAAATCCCGCAGCTTCTTCCAAAGAAGGAGATGTAGAAATGCTTGAAGAAACAATACTTGAAGAATATCTGAATGGTGACAATCAAACTGACTCTTTTCTGGCTACTCATAATCTGGTTTTTAATACATACAACGTTTCTTATCTTATGACAAAACTTTCTGAATTTTCAAAATTAGAAAATATCGAAGAGTTTGGAGCTGTTGCCTTTAACATTAGAAATCTTTCCTTTATAAATGAAGAGTTTGGAAGAAATCTTGCAACTGAAATGCTTGCTGATTTTATAGCCGGACTGCAAAAACTTCTTACTGAAGAAAAAGAAATTCTTGCACACTTTGGTGGAGATAACTTTATAGCATTAGTAAGCACTCGAAATATGGATTCGTTTCTAAATTATCTGGCGGGAACAAAAATCAAATCAGAATCTGGGGCAACAGTGTTATTTTCGGCATGGGTGGGAGTCTACGTTCCAAAGGATTTAAAAAAAGAATTTCTTTATCTGGTTGATTCGGCTATGTTCGCACTGAACACAGCAAAAAAAGAACGGCGTGAAATCCCGCTATTCTTTAATGAAGAAAAAAAGAAACAACTTGAAGAAAGTAAATGGGTAAGGTCTCAGTTTGATGAAGCTATAAAAAAGGAAGAATTTCAAGTTTACTATCAGCCAAAAGTCTGTTTAAAAAATTACACGCTTTCTGGAGCCGAAGCTCTTTGCCGATGGAATCATGAAGGTAAACTTATAAGTCCTGGAGTATTTATTCCTCCACTGGAAGAAAGTAGCGGTATTGTTCGTCTGGACTACTACATGCTGGAACATGTATGCAGTGATATAAGACGATGGTTGGATGAGGGGAAAACTCCGGTTCGTATTTCGGTAAATCTTTCACGCCGCCACTTTGGTGACCAGAAACTTTTGCAGCATATTGTAGAAATTATTGACCGCTATAAAGTTCCTCACAAATACATTGAAATTGAACTTACAGAAACTTCCACTGCGGTTGAATTAAAAGAATTAAAAACTCTGCTTTTTGGCCTAAAGAAACAAGGAATCAATACTTCTATGGACGACTTTGGAACAGGCTACTCTTCACTAAATCTAATTCGAGAACTTCCATGGAGTGTAATCAAACTTGATAAAAGTTTTTTGGATTCTGAAGGTACCGACAGTCGTAAAGCGCAAATGATGTTCAGCCATGTAATTGCCCTGGCTCGCGAACTTGGTATGGAATGTATTACAGAAGGAATTGAAACTGTAGAACAGGTAAAAATGCTGAAAGAAAACAATTGCTACCATGCTCAAGGCTTCTATTTTGACCGCCCGATTCCTGTTGACCAGTTTGAAAAAAGGCTTTGTTAAATCTGGTTTTATCTGCCGGAAAGTTGCAGCACTAACAAAAAAACAAATTCTTTTTCAATTTCTTCTGTATGTTCCGGCGCAATTTCTAACAAACCTTCTGCCATTTCATGTATGCATCTTCACAAATCCACTGCAATCTGCCTTCAGAATGTAAATATGAAATACAAGACCTTACAGTACTTCCCACAAGTGCATATTGCACAGCATTCATAGCCATACCGTAAGATACAAATAATTCATGAAGCAAGTCATCAAAAGTCTTTGCGCTTGAACTGCAAATACTTAAAATTGTATCCAAAAGTTTTTTCACTGCATCTATATTTTTTTGAGCAAGACTTTGGATATTATTGGTTACAACTGCATGAGAAGGAATAAATTGATTTCCATTCAAAGTTTTTACCATTTCCAAAGTTTCAATATATTTTCCCGCATGCCACAAATATCCTATTCCATACTTTGAAAGAGTTTCTTCGGAAGACAGACAGTCTGCAAGAAAAATATTTCCGTCAGGAGTTTTAAATCCCACCATATCAAAACTGTGTCCGGGTAATGGAATTATTTCAAAGCCTTTGGGTAAGACTTCTGAAGTAAGCCCAAAGCATTCACTTTCCTGAGCCATAAGAAATTTGTTCTTAAGATCCTTAAAAGGGAATCCTCCCCAAAGTGTCATAGTTTCCAACTCAGGATAATTTGTATAAACACTTTCCAGACCCGGGGCATAAATTTTACAGCCTGTGCGTTCCTGTAAAATTTTATTTCCGCCAATATGATCGGCATGGGAATGAGTGTTATACACAGCCTGCAGTTTCCAATCATGTTCATCTAAATGGCGCAAAAGTTTTTTCCCCGCGTCCTTATCATTTCCAGAATCAATTGCAATAACATCATTTTCATTAATAATTACCAGCCCTATTTTTGTCGGGCAGTCAATATAATAATCATGCTCAGAAATTTTAATCAGTTCATACATAAGCTAAGTATAACATAATTATGGAATTCTTCAGAATAGAAACATCCCCCATTTCTTCATCAGAAAGTAAAAATCCCAATTTAGATATACTTCGGCAGAAAACAACTGATCCAGTTAGTTTGTCAGGCATAATTCATAATTAATCAAACAAATTAGATTCTATAATGTGTACTACCACTATCTGAAACAAAGGATAGTTTTTATAACTTACAGTAAATGCTGAATCTCCATCAAAGTCTTTTCCTACAGTTACTTCAACTTTGGAACCTGTATCAATAAAATTTGTTACAGTATCTGCATCACCTTTATTTTTTAAAGAATACACTCCGTATTCTTCTATTCCTGATGTCCCTTTTCTAACAACTCTGAGTCTTACGTGAAAATTTTCTTTTTGAGTATCATTAATTACACGAATCTGATTGTAGCCGTTATCCTTAGGTCCTTCGATAATAAAGCATTTAGATTCATTCAAAAGAACTTCCTTAGTATCCATATCAAATCCTCCTGAAAGGTTTTTGGTTAGTAAAACTGACTAAATTCTAAATCATAATTTTCCATTGGACAAGAAAAATTGATTCTTTATTTTTGGTATAGATTAAGGATGCGCCCAGACTTACTTATAATAAAAGCAAATAATCCGTACAAATATAAGCAGTAATCGTAATTACAAAATCTTTTCAATCTTATCCAAAATCAACTGATCTGCAGGTAACCAGTCAACAGAACGCAAAGTTTCTTTATTTACCCACTTTGCAGCCTGATGTTCCAACAGTTTTAATTCACCGGAAACGATGGTACATAAAATACAGTGCATTGTAAGATGAAAAGTGGGATAGTCATAATTTACAACACCAATACTTCTTTCGGCTTTGATTTCTGTTGTAAGTTCTTCTTTTATTTCGCGAACAATACACTGTTCCGGTGTTTCACCAGGTTCAAGCTTTCCACCAGGGATTTCCCAGCCGCCTTTAAAATCTCCGTAACCGCGCTGAGATACAAAGATTTCTTTTTTATTTGTTTCAGGATTTTTGCGAAGAATTATTGCACCGCTCACTGTTATTTGTTTCATTATTTTCACTCGATTTTCGGGGATTCAATTTTCTGTCACCACTTTTGCTCAACTCGTTTTTATAACCCTGAACAACAGCCCATGTCCTTCCCATCAAAGTTTCTTTGAATCATCATAAACCATTTTAGCTGTGTTGGATTTCATAAGCGTAATCTTTTTTCCAAATTATTAAACTTTTATTTTCCCAAATCTGCAAAAAAAAACTTCTTCCGAAGAAGAAGTTTTTTCTTATAGCGGGGGCAGGACTTGAACCTGCGGCCTCCAGGTTATGAGCCTGGCGAGCTGCCAAC
>JABUUX010000333.1 GCA_021442965.1 Treponema sp. | reverse complement strand
GACAGAATGCTCATCTGCCAGGCAAAAACAGAAAACATGCTGCTTATGACACACGACAGCCTGATACCAAATTACGGCGAAGCGTGTGTGCTGGCGGTGTGAATTTCTGTATTTATCTGAATAATAAAAATGGCAGATGTAGAAAACCTTAAATAATTCGCTGATTTTTTTTGCTGAGGTTCACTTCTGCCCCAAGTCTCGTCAGGCAAAAAAGCAGGGTATCCTAAAATTGGTTTTGGGTTTTATGTGCTGAAACTTACCCTGTTTTTAGCATAACTCGTGTAAAATAATTACTGTTTTTAAAAAAAGTACTTTATTTATTATGTATCTTAGTGGTATACTAGTATATCAGATACGACAAAACGAGGTATATATGAAACTCTCTCTTGATGGAATAAAAAATTCTGACGAATGGATTTCTAAAGGGTGGTCTCTTCCAGCTTTTGATTTTAATAAGGTAGAGAAGGCAACAAAGGAAAATCCTTTTTGGATTCATTTTGGTGCCGGTAATATTTTTCGTGCTTTTCAGGCAAATGTTGTTCAAAATCTTTTAAACAATGGGGTATTAAACCGCGGGCTTATTGTTGCGGAAGGCTATGATTATGAAATTATAGAAAAAATGTACCGTCCTCACGATAATATTGGGGCTCTTGTTACATTAAAAGCTTCGGGTTCTGTTGAAAAAACTGTTGTGGCTTCCATTATGGAATCGCTTACGGCAGATTCTAACAATGTTTCTGACTGGAATCGCTTAAAAGAGATATTTTCTAAAGATTCACTTCAGATGGTATCTTTTACTATTACAGAAAAAGGGTATGTTCTGCAGAATGCTCAAGGTGTGTACGCTCCTTTTGTTGAAGATGATATGAAAGCGGGACCTGTAAAACCTGAATCCTATATGGGTAAGGTTGTGGGGCTTTTGTACGAACGCTATTTATGTGGCGAAAAGCCTGTTGCAATGGTTAGTATGGATAACTGCAGTCATAACGGAGATAAATTAAAATCTGCTGTTATGGGAATGGCACAAGCATGGGAAAATAACGGTGTATGTAAAAAAGGCTTTTATGATTATGTTACAAATCCTAATAAAGTGTCTTTCCCCTGGACAATGATAGATAAGATTACTCCGCGGCCGGATGCTAAAATAGAAAAAATATTAAATGATGACGGGGTAGAGAATCTTTCTCCTGTAATTACAAGTAAAAAAACATATGCGGCACCTTTTGTAAATGCAGAAGAGTGTCAGTATCTTGTAATTGAAGATTCTTTCCCTAACGGTAAACCAGACCTTGAAAAAGGCGGAATCATTTATACATCGCGGGAAACTGTAGACAAGGTAGAAAAAATGAAAGTTTGTACTTGTCTGAATCCTCTTCATACAGCCCTTGCTGTTTCCGGCTGTCTTTTAGGCTTTACTCTTATTTCTAAGGAAATGGCAGATAAAGATCTTAAAAAGATGGTGGAAATAGCGGGGTATGTTGAAGGTCTTCCTGTTGTTGTGAACCCTGAAATTATTTCTCCAAAAAATTTTATAGATGAAGTCGTAAACATTAGAATTCCGAATCCTTTTATGCCGGACACTCCTCAGCGCATTGCCTGTGATACTTCTCAAAAACTTTCTATTCGCTTTGGAGAAACTATTAAAGCGTATCAGAAAAGCTCTGATTTGGATGTATCAAGTTTAAAAGTTATACCAATGGTTTTTGCTTTGTGGCTGCGTTATCTTATGGCTCTTGATGATGAAGGAAATCCGTTTGAGTTGAGCCCTGATCCTTTATTAAAAGAGGTAACACCTTATGTTTCTGGAATAGAACTTGGTAAAGCTTTTGATGCACATTCAGTTCTGGAACCGGTTCTTTCTCGCTCTGATATTTTTGGATTGAATCTTTATGAAACTGTACTTGGTGAAAGAGTAGAAAACATTTTTACAAGGCTTTGCTCAGGTGCTGGGGCTGTAAGAAAAGTTATCCACGAAACTGTGGGTGAATGAAACTGGTGAACCCGTAAAGTTTAAAAAAAAGGGGATTGGAAACAAAACTTGCCTTCAATCCCCGGAGGAAAACATATGAAAAACTTTACGTCTTCATAACATTGTAATGGAGGTCTGTTCACGTTTGCGGGCAGACTTTTATTGCAGTGAAAATATTTTCTCACTACAACGTTATTGTAAAACGGTTTAGGTTTGAAAAATATAATGTCTTTTACCTATTTATTCATAGGCTTTGTAATAATGCTTATAGGTTTGTTTTTAGGTAAAATATTGGAGATTTTTCAAATCTTTTGGAGATATTGTAGATTTTTTAGATAAATGTTAAAGTTTGTCTATGAAATACATTCTTTATAATCCGTTGGCCGGAAATAATACCGGAGAAAAGATTGCTAAAGACTTTGTTCGGAGAGAAGGGCTTGATAAAATAGCCGGAGAATTGACATTCAGAAATATTACAAATCTGGATGTTCGCTTTCAGATGGATTCCCTTTATCCTGATGATGAAGTTTTTATTGTTGGTGGTGGTGGAACTATTCTTAGGTTTGCTCAGGAAATTCGAGGAATGGTTTTTAACAACAACATTTATTTTGCACCATGCGGAGCCGGAAATGATTTTTTTAATGATGTTGCTAAACCCGGAGAAACGTTTGCCAGAGTAAATGATTACATTAAACACGTTCATACGTGTGAAATTGAAGGACAAAAGAGATTTTTCCTTACAGATGTTGGGCTTGGGGTAGACGGTTACAGTTGCCGCGTAGGTGAAGATACAAGAGGTGATGACTCATCTAAAGATTTTAATTACAGTAAGGCTGTAGTTGAAGGAGTTCTTGGGAAATATGAACCGTGCGGTTGTTCTGTAATTGTTGATGGTGGCGAAGAAGAATATTTTGAAAATGTTTGGATTGCTTCTACCATGGCAGGAACTTCCTATGGCGGAGGGGTTAAAATAGCTCCCGATTATGACCGCCTGACTGCAGATTATCTGGAACTGGTAATTTTTGAACACAAAGGAAGAATGGGAACTTTGCTGAATTTCCCAAAATTTATTAAAGGTGTTCATGAAGGAAAAGTTCAGGGCTCACATGTGTTCCGTGGAAAAAAAATAGAAGTATTTTTTACAAAACCCAGAGATGCTCAGATTGACGGTGAAGTTGTAAGAAACGTACGTCATTATAAGGCACAGTTTTAGTAAAAAAATCTGAACCAGAATTCTATATGGGTTCTGGTTTTTGTTATAAATGAACAACTAAAATACTAGTATTTAAGCAGGGTAAAAATGAAAGATTTCATGAACCGGGATTTTTTGCTTCAAAGTGAAGAAGCAAAAACTTTATTTAATTCATATGCAGCACAAATGCCTGTGTTTGACTTTCACAATCATTTGAATCCAAAAGAAATTTTTGAAGACAGATGTTATGAAAATCTGGCACAAGTCTGGCTTGACGGAGACCATTACAAGTGGCGTGCCATGAGGTCCTATGGAATCCCCGAAAATCTTGTTACCGGTAAAACTGAAGACTTTAAACGCTTTATGGCGTACGTTTATACAATTCAGGGTGCCGTAGGAAATCCTCTTTATCATTGGACACATCTGGAACTTCAACGTTACTTTGGAATAACAGAGCCGCTTACTCCGGAAAATGCAGAAGAAATCTGGAATAAATGCAACGAAAAACTCAAGACTCCTGAGTATTCAGTTCGCAATCTTCTTAGAATGCAGAATGTTAAAGTTCTTTGTACTACCGATGATCCTGCCGATTCTCTTGAGTGGCATAAGAAACTTGCGGAGTCAGATTTTGAAATTAAAGTGCTTCCTTCTTTCCGCCCCGACGGAGCTATGGGAATAGATAAA
>JABUUX010000054.1 GCA_021442965.1 Treponema sp. | reverse complement strand
AAATTAATTTCGGTTATTATAAATTCATTATATAAGAGGAGAAATAAATGAAAAAATCAATTCTAACTGTATGTGCAATCGTACTTGCACTTTCTACAATCGGATGTTCTAAAAAGAACAATGAAACAAAATCCGAAGATGCTGTTCAGGCACTAAAAGACCGCGGCGTATTCGTTCTGGGGCTTGATGCTTCGTTCCCACCACTTGGCTACACAGATGACGACGGAACAATCATTGGTTATGACATTGACCTGGCAAAAGAAGTTGCAAAGCGTCTTGGCGTAGAATTCAAAGCTCAGCCAATCGACTGGGATGCAAAAGAAATGGAACTCAATACAAAGAAAATCGACTGTATCTGGAACGGTTTTACAATCACAGAAGAACGCAAAGAAGCTCTTTCTTTCTCACCAGCCTATCTGAATAATGAACAGGTACTTATTGTTCGTGCAGACTCAGGCATCAAAACTCTTGCAGACATGAAAGGCAAAATTGCAGGACTTCAGTCAGGCTCTTCGGCACAGGAAGCTGTAGAAGGAAACAAAACTTTTGCATCTTCACTCAAAGATACAATTTATTACAAAGAAAATGTTACAGCCCTAAATGACCTTACAATTGGTGGAGTTGATGGCGTAGTTATGGATTCTGTTGTAGGTGCATATTCAATCAAAACTACAGGAAAAAATCTTGTAATCGTTTCTGAACCACTTTCAAATGAAGAATATGGAATAGGCTTCAGAAAGAACGAACCTGAACTTCGCGATGCAGTATGGAATATTCTAAAAGAAATGGCACAGGACGGAACAGTTGCTTCCATAAGTGAAAAATGGTTCGGAAGTGATATTTCTGTAATCAAATAAAACACTCAAATTAGAATATCCCTGAACCGCGGACTTCGGACAAAACTTAGGGATATTTCCACATTGCAACAAAAACTGCAAACAACAAAGCCTTCTGATTAAAACCCCATCAGAAGGCTTTTTGTTTCTTACTCTAGTTTTTACTTTAACACACACCAAATTTTTGATATACTTTTAATATGTCACCTAGATTTATAAAAATGCTCCTTGCCATGCTTAAAGGCTCAGGAGTTTCACTGGAAGTTTTTTTCCTGACACTCTTATTTTCAATTCCACTTGCATTGCCCATTGCATACGGCAGAATGTCCAGAAATAAATTTATTTCCGGAGTAACAAACGTGTTTCTTCTAATAATCCGTGGAACACCTCTTATGCTCCAACTGCTCATCGTGTACTTCGGTCCCGGACTTTTCATTAACTGGCTCAACTCCACTTTTAATGCAGGAATCTCCTTTCACTGGCCGCGCTTTGTAGCCGCCATAGTAGCACTTTCTATAAACTATGCGTGCTATTTTTCAGAAATCTACCGGGGAGGAATCGAAAGCATTCCAAAAGGTCAGTACGAAGCATCTTCTGTTTTAGGCTATACTTCCAGTCAGACCTTTTTCCGTATTATTTTACCTCAAGTTGTAAAACGTATAATTCCTGCTATGGGAAACGAAGTAATAACACTGGTTAAAGATACCGCACTTGTATCCGTCATTGGTGTTATGGAACTTCTTATGGTAGCAAAGGAAAGACAGAGTGCTTTATTTTCCTTTATGCCGCTTCTTATAGCCGGTATTTTCTACTTCCTTATGAATTGGGTTGTAGCATTTGCATTCCGCAAAATAGAAAAAAAACTTGCTTACTATAAATAAATTTATTTTTGGGCACCCCGGTAAGCTACGCTTACCGTCGGCGCTTTCGGGGTTCCGCTGTCGCTCCATTCGCCCCTGACGGGTGCGAACAAGCCCCTCCAGTGCCTGGTGCAGAAAGAAAAGCAGGAAGGAAATATAAATGGAAATCATTAAAGTTGAAAATTTAAAAAAATCATTTGGAACTGTTGATGTTATAAAAGATGTTTCATTTTCCGTAGAAAAAGGAGAAGTCTTAGGCATAATAGGTCCTTCAGGCTCAGGAAAATCCACAATTCTTAGATGTATTTCTCATCTGGAAAAAGTTACAGACGGTTCCATATCCATCTGTGGAAACTACCTTGTAAAAAACGGCATTTACGCACCTAAAAATGAAATTCCCCATATTATGCTTAATGCAGGACTTGTTTTCCAAAATTTCAACCTGTTTCCACACTTTTCTGTTTTAAAAAATGTAACAGACCCACAAATGAGAGTTCTAAAACGTTCCAAAGAAGAAGCCGAAGCAATTGCACACGAACTGCTTTCCAGAATGGGGCTTTCACTAAAAGAATCAAACTACCCTTGCGAACTTTCCGGAGGTCAGCAGCAGCGAGTTTCCATAGCAAGAGCACTGGCACTAAAACCGGAAGTCCTGCTTTTTGACGAGCCTACGTCAGCTTTGGATCCCGAACTGACTGGTGAAATACTTGCAGTTATTAAAGATCTTGCTGCCGAAAAAATGACTATGGTTGTAGTAACCCACGAAATGTCCTTTGCCCGCGATACATCAAACCACATCATTTTTATGGATGGCGGCGTTATTGTAGAGGAAGGTTCTCCGGAAGCCGTAATCAATACACCTAAGGAAGAAAGAACAAAACAATTCCTTTCCAGATTCAACGGCTAACCTTAGTTTTTAAACAGCATACGTCAGTTTTTATCTTGAAACACCCTTTTATTTTCAATATAATTATTTATCACATTCACTATGGGCTTTTTACGTCCATTCTAAAATTGCAAATTTCAGGACTTTTTAAGCCCTGTGGAGGAATAAATGGTCAAAATCAGACTTAAGAGATTTGGTACAAAAAAGCGTCCTTTCTATCGTGTTGTAGTACAGGATGCACGCAAACCTCGTGACGGTCGCGTAATCGAAGAAATCGGTACTTATCAGCCAATCGCAGCTGAAGGCAGCCAGTTTGCTATCGATTCTGATCGTGTAAAGTACTGGGTCAGCGTAGGTGCACAGCCAACTGATGTTGTTGCAAAATTGCTGGCTAAACAGTCCAAATAGTTTTCAGGAGTAGTCAAATGGAAAAAGACCTGATTGAATACATCGCTAAATCGCTAGTAGATGATCCGTCAGCTGTCTCTGTTAACGAAACTGAAGGCGAACGCGGAATGGTGTTACAGCTCAAAGTTGCTGAGAACGACATCGGCAAAGTAATTGGAAAATACGGACGCATTGCAAAAGCAATGAGAACTGTATTGAGTGCTTCAGCAGTAAAAGACGGTAAACATTACAGTCTTGACATCCTGGACTAAGTCCAATGAAGAAAGAACAGCTGGTTGTTGGGTTCGTTCGCGGGTCTCATGGATACGCGGGTGAATGTAAAATTGAAAGTGCTTCTGGCGATTACGAACATCTTGTTAAATTAAAAGAAGTTACTTTGCGGCATGGAAGCCTGGAAAAGCTTTTTAAAGTTGAAGCTGTTTCGGGTGGTAATCATGTGGCTTTTATGAAGTTTGCGGGTATCAATTCCGACGAAGAAATACGCAAGTATTCCGGTTGGGAAATTGTAGTACCGCGAAAGTACGCTCACCCTCTTGAAGAGAACGAGTGGTACATTGAAGACTTGAAAAACTGTTCCCTTGTTTGGAACGGTCAGGTTTCGGCAGCGTCTGCTGCACCCCAAGAAATTGTGGGAACTATCACAGACGTATTGGAAGGCGGAGTTGGTTACCTCTTAGAGGTTTCACTCTCCGAGAGTTGCAGCTGTATTGATAACAGCGTCAAATACGATTCAAACGGTAAAGTTCGCAAGGTACTTGTACCTTTTGTAAACGAACACGTTGGAAAGATTGACGTAAATAATCAGACAGTTCAATTGATGCACCTCTGGATTCTGGAGTAATTCCATGAAATTTACTG
>JABUUX010000329.1 GCA_021442965.1 Treponema sp. | reverse complement strand
GCAGTTCTTGCCGCCGGTGAAAAAGAAAGCGGCTGTACAATTCATCTTGTAGACGACGGTTGCGACACAGGAAAAATTTTAGTGCAGAAAAAAGTTCCTGTATTACCGGGCGACACTCCCGACTCACTTTACGAAAGAATTGCCCCGAAAGAACACGAAGCAATCGTTGAAGGCATCTGCATTCTTCTAAAATAACTGTGTGCAAATTTAAAAAATCAGTGTTAGGATAATAAAGTAAAGCAAAGACGGACTGACTTGCCCTAAAAGCAACCCCCTTGAGCTGTGCATAATATTGCATATAAGGATTCCGTTTTTGCAAATATTAATTGAAAGGTTTGCAAGATTGTTTACTCAACCTTAAGAAATCTTTCACCAGGAGAATGTTATGGACGTTTTGAACATCAAGACAAAATCAAAGGAACTTGTAGGCACTGATTATTGGCCTACAGTTGGATTTTTTGCTGCCAGTGCAGGAATTATTGCTGTAGCTACACTACTTACCACTGCATACGTTGGATATGCTTTGGTAATTTTTTGTTTACCAATTATAGAAGTCAGTACAGCATACGCTTCCCTAAAAATGTATCGCGGTCAGAAATGTGATATGAAAGACTTGTTTACCGGCTTTAACGATTACTGGCATATTATTGGCGGCTATTGGTATACAAGCCTTTTTGCATCTCTTTGGTCTCTTCTGTTCATTGTACCGGGTATCATCAAGTCTATTTCTTATTCAATGGTTCCATACATTCTTATGGATCAGCCTAATGTAGATGTAACAGAAGCAATCAAGCTTTCTATGAAGATGACAGACGGCCACAAGAAAGAACTGTTTAAAGTATATCTTTCGTGTTTCGGATGGGAACTTCTTGCTTCTATTACAGAATGTGTTGTTGGTGTTTTCTTTGCATATCCGTATGTACATTTTATCAAAGCAGGAGTTTACGAAGATATCAAAGCACAATATAACGGTGTAACTGTAGAAAGCTAAAACTATTCTGCTTCCACGCGCTTAATGTGGGCACCAAGACTTTGAAGCTGTTCTACCAGATTTTCGTATCCTCGTTCAATCTGGTAAACATTACTGATTCTTGATTCACCGTGTGCACATAATGCGGCAATAACCATAGCCATACCGGCCCTGATATCAGGAGAAACCAAATGATCTCCGTGAAGCATAGAAGGACCGGTAACTACAGCACGGTGTGGGTCACAAAGTGTAATTCTTGCTCCCATGGAAATCAGTTTGTCTACAAAGAACATACGGCTTTCAAACATCTTTTCAAAAATCAGAACAGTACCTTCCACTTGAGTGGCAACCACAGTCATAATAGAAGTTAAATCGGCAGGAAATCCCGGCCATGGCATATCGTCAATTTTTGGAGTCATTCCGCCCAAATCCTGATTCACTTTCAATTCCTGTGTATTCGGAACAGTCAGTTCATTTCCATTTATTTGCCACGTAATTCCAAGTTTTGCAAAATGATTTTTCAGCGGGCGCATTTCTTCCGGTCTGATTCCTTTTATTGTAATCTTTCCTTTAGTTGCGGCTGCCATACCGATATAAGAACCTATTTCAATGTAATCAGGACCAATTTCATATTCACAGCCATGAAGTTTTTTTACTCCTTCAATGCGAATTATATTACTTCCCACCCCAGAAATTTTTGCTCCCATTTTAATAAGCATTTTGCAAAGATCCTGAATATGGGGCTCACTTGCCGCGTTTTGAATAATTGTTTCACCTTCTGCAAGTACTGCCGCCATTACAGCATTTTCTGTAGCAGTAACTGAAGCTTCATCCAAAAAAATATCGGCTCCTACAAGTTTATTTGCTGTCATTGAAAAGTGGCCGTTTACTGCAATATTTGCACCAAGCATTTCCAAGGCCAGAAAATGAGTATCCAGACGGCGTCTTCCAATAACATCTCCTCCTGGAGGCATCATCTCACATTTCCCTGTTCGCCCTATAAGTGGTCCTGCAAAAACAATAGAACCGCGAACTTTTTTTGTAAGTTCCGCCGGGAGTGTAGATGCAGTCAGGTTTGAAGCGTCAATTTCCCAGCTGTGTTTTTTTAATTTTTTAACTTTTGCCCCCAATGCTTCCAGAATTTGAAGCATAACGGCAGTGTCTTGAATTTCAGGTATATTGTGCAGAGTAACTTTTTCTGCAGTCAGCAGAGATGCAGTAAGGCAGGGTAATGCGGCATTTTTGTTTCCACTAGCTGTTATCGTTCCTGAAATAGGAAAGCCGCCTTCAATAATATATTCGTGCATAAAAAAGCTCCCGTATTTTTTTTAGGGGAGGGGAAAGCCTTCCCCTACGCGGACACTTCGTTGCCCGCTACCCTTTCTCCTAGGGGGAACCGGTAAGACCGTTTCCCCCTAAAACCCCCATCATTTTTGACAAACAAGGTTAATTAATACATCGGCAGCTTTTGCCATCTGGTTTAGAGAAGCCCATTCAGTTCTGGAATGAAAATTGTGTCCGCCTGTAAAAATATTCGGGGTTGGAATTCCCATTTCTGTCAGACGTGAACCGTCAGTGCCACCACGAATAGGAGAGTTTATAATTTCAACGCCAGCTGCTTTATAGGCTCTTTCAAGATTTTTTAATACTCCGGTTTTGTCAGAATCCAGTTTTTCTTTCATGTTCAAGTATTGTTTTTTGAATGTGATTTTTACTTTTGCTCCTGAACTAAAGGCTTGTGCTGTTGCCAGAGCATTAATGATTTTCTTTTCTTTTTCAATTCCTTCCATTCTAAAGTCACGGAGAAGAAAATAAGCTTCTGCTTCTTCAATGTTTCCTTTCACTTCCAGCGGTGCAATAAAACCGTCATATCCGTCCGTAGTTTCAGGCTTCATGCTGAGTGGTAAAGAAGTAAGAAATTGTGATAGTACTTGAATGGCATTAATCATTTTTCCGGAACGTGCAGTACCTGTATGACATGCTTTACCTGTAAATTTTACAGTGGCAGAGTAGGCATTGAAGCATTCACTTTCCAGTTCTCCTATGTCTCCACCGTCAACAGTATACGCACATTTTGATTTTAGAATATCCAGAGGAACCTTATCCATTCCGTGACCTGTCTCTTCATCCGGAGAAAAAAGAATTTCAAAAGCTCTGTGTTTTATTTCAGGATGATTTAAAAGATACTGACAGGCTGTTACAATTGCAGATATCCCAGCTTTGTCATCCGCTCCCAGCAGAGTAGTGCCGTCAGAAGTGATGATTGTTTCCAAGTTTTTTGCAGCTTTTGCCAGATAAACATCTTCATCCGGATTCAGGACAAAGTTTTGTCCACTATAATTAATTATTTCTCCTTTATATTTTTCTATAATTCTTGGTTTTACGTTTTTTCCAGAAGTTTCTTCACTCGTATCCATATGTGCTATAAGGCATACAGACGGGGCTTTTTCAAAACCTTTAGAAGAAGGGATAAAGGCGTAAACATAGTAATTTTCAGTTAGAATTGTGTTTGCTATTCCAATGGATTTTAATTCGTTTTCCAGCTTTTTTGCAAAATCTTTTTGCTGTCCGGTAGAAGGAAGAATCCCATTGTCGGCCAAGTTAGAATCACTTTGAGAATAGGTTTGGACATATCGTAAAAAACGGTCCAAAAGTTTTTTTATTTCTTTTTTGTCAGATGAAATAGGGCTATTATTCATAATAAAATCATTATAATATTTGCTATAAAGTTGTTCAAATTTCAATCTTCATTATTGACATTATTTTATGTGTTCTATATATTAATAAAACGCATATTTTCCTACAGGTATATTGTGGGATTCGCTGCTTGCCCTTGTAGCTCAGTCGGTAGAGCGCAACCATGGTAAGGTTGAGGTCTGCAG
>JABUUX010000111.1 GCA_021442965.1 Treponema sp. | reverse complement strand
TTGGAGCATTTGCTTTCAGCATTGAAAGGTCGCCTAAAACTGCAGGTGTCTGTAATGGTGCTTTTTTACTTGATGACATAATTGATTCTCCTATTTGAGGCTTTCTGCCAAATCTTCGATTACTTTTATGGTCTCTGGTTTTACCCCAGTAAAATTCTGGAGAGGAACACTGATTTGCTGAGCTTTACGGAAACTTAAGTCCTGAGGAACTATAAAGAGTTTGAATCCATTGGCTTCCATAGGTTTGTAAGACTGAATAAGGTCTCGGCACTGGGCATAAGAGTTGTTATTCTCGTTAAGAACGATTTTGTTGAAATATGGTTTTCCTGTTATAGAAACGCCATGACAACCGTCAAATCTTTCACGGAGGTGAGTAAGATTTGTGTTGAATGTATCAAGTCCATCTGCGGAGAAGCGGTCAAGTTTTAAAACGGTTACAACTTCGTCGCATGAGAGACAGCAGTTTTCTTCGAGCCCTGTCCATGACGGTGACGAATCATAAATCAAATAATCAAAATACTGTTCGAGGTCTTTTTTCAGCTGCACAAATCGAAACTCTTCTTTTCGAGCTTTGCTTTCGTTGTATTCGTTAAGGGATCCGCCTTTGGCTGCAGTAGGGATGATGTAGAGATTTGGAACTTGAGATTGCATGAGAACATCTTTGAGTTCACACTTGCCGTAAAGAAAATCTGCCAGTTCATACTGCATTTCATTGATGTTTGCCCAACTTGTCATTGAGCCCTGGCTGTCGAGGTCAATGGCACAAACTCTGCCATATTTTGTAAGACTGACTGCTACACTGTAAGAAATTGAAGTTTTGCCGACTCCGCCTTTGCGGTTTACGAATGAAATAACTTTCATGAAAAGTTCCTCCCAGATTTCATGCTATGTAGATATTATATACCTATTTTCTTTATTTCGTCAACATAAAATAAAGATTTCATTACTAAATCTTTATACAATCTACATACTATCTTTATCACGTCTTTATATATTCATTATGTAATCATTATTAAATCTTTATAACGTCTTTATACTATCTTTATTATGTGTAGATAAAATCTTTATAAAATAAACTCGCAAATAACGGGCTTTTGAGAGGGTTTTTTATCATTAGACGTGATTTTATATTACTGGATGATAGAACTTCACCACGGCCTTCTATGAGCGTCTGAGAGGTTTTGATAAAAACAGGATTCTGGCAGGAAACGGCAAGGGATAATGATAATGTAAGGAAATCGTATATACGAAATCTTTTTAAAAAGAAAACGTGTATATAAAAAACTTATAAAATCTACACGAAAACAAGAAAATATATACACAAAATCTTTAATTTATGTAGAAATTTGGAAGTAGGGTAGGGGTTTTATAAATGCCCGGAATTAATGAGTTAAATAGGTTTAAAAAACTTAGATATTTGTATTTTTTATTGAGTTTTTGAATTTACGACTTTTAACCCCGAATTTACGATAATTTGACCCCAAATTCACAGAATTTTATAGTTAAATCTCGACTTCTTTTTTTTGAGTTTCTATTAGCATATTAATCATCAGACAGCAGGACTGAACAAAGCTAAAAACATGAGAATCGTGAAAAGAATCCGTCGGATTCTGATCTCAGTTATTAATACTTCTTAGGGCAGACATCGTTTCGATTTGCTTGTTTCTGATTAAAAAATGGAGGCTTGAAAAATGGTGATTACAATTGCGAGTATAAAAGGAGGTGTAGGGAAATCTACATTTGCAATTTTACTTGCCAATAATCTTGCCTCCCGCGGGCATAAGGTTCTGGTAATCGACACTGACCTGAATAATACCACATCGATTTACTACACGTTAGGCATCGGTAAAATTTCAGAGATTTGCGAACATCAGAACATTATGCTTGCTCTTACCCAGAATAAACTCAAAGAACACATAATTAAATCTCGTATTCCGAACGTTGACATTATTCCTTCAACAGTCGAACTGATTTCAATCAAGGGTATCGAAATAAAAAAACTCTATAAACTTTTGTCGGGTTTTGAAGAATATGATTATACCATCATTGATACATCCCCAACTTATGACAATCTCGTTCTTAATGCCATTGCCTGTGCTGATTTAATTTTCAGCCCCTGCACAATGACAGAATATAACTTCAACATGTCATATTTTCTTTTCACAAAAATACAGGAAGATATGCCTGAAAAAGCACCCGTCTGCTTTTTTGTGATTAACCGTTGGAAAGAGTCTCAGGCACGTTATCTATCAACTGTTCAATCACAGAACCTGCAAATTTATCAGCATTATCTTAAAAACATTATCGATGTAACTATCCCTGAAAGTATGTCTGTGGACAAATACACGAACAGAGATGAAAAACTTTCTGCAAGAACTTATGCAGGTGACAGGGAAGATACAAGAACAAGACTTGCAAGAGCAATCAACAAAATTGTGGACCAGATTCCGGGAACAAATCCAGCAGTGGAGGTGTTCTGATGGCTAAAACTCTGAATTTCAATCTGGTTGGAGAGAATATTCCGTTTGCTTGTGGGGACATCAAGTTCAGCAAGCAGATGAGTTTAGAAAAAATTGAAGAACACGCTGATTTTAAGAATCTTTACAAAATAGACAAAGGAGTTCTTGAGAGGATTGTTGATTCAATGAAAAAGCATGGTTTTGACAAAAGCCAGCCGGTTCATGTCTGGAAACATGAAGGGCATAACTATCTTATAGACGGTTATACACGGTATACGGCTTGCGGACTTGCAGGAATTACACAAGTTCCGGTTTATGAGCATGAGTTTGAAAGTTTTGATGAAACTTACAAATACGTTCTTGGACTTCAGGTGAACAGGAGAAATCTTGAAGGGGATGAACTGCTTCGGAATGTTGCACTTTTGACTAAGTGTGATTTTGTAAAAAACGCAAAAGGCGAGAAGGCTAAAGCAATTGCAGATTTACTTGGTGTTGGAAAGAGAACTGCTATAAGAGCCATGATTGTAGAAAAAAAAGCGGACAGCCAGATGCGGGAGAGAATTGATAAAGGTGAAATTACAGTGAACCAGGCATACAACGAGCTTCACAAAAAAGAAGACAAGCCTGACGAACTGATAATGGCAGTAAAAAAAATTGCCTATTACATTCTGGCGGAAGTGGATGGAGGGTTCACTCCTGACCAGCTTTTGAAAGATGAGGATTTCAAAGATGCATTGAACAATCCTCTTGGGTTTGAGATTCCTGAAAGTGATATTCAGGTAATGTCTCAAAAAGGAATAGATGAACTTATCCTGCGTTGGTGCGGTAAGAATAAAAAAAGAAGGAAAGATGACAAGAAAGGAAATGACTGACGGTTATGTAGAAATTTTGGAAAAGCAGATTCCAAAGATTGAAAAAAAAGAACTGCAGGAAATGTGTTCATTTTTGGACAGCTATGCTGATAAGAATCTTCCGGTTCTGTTCAGCGATGGGAAAAATCATCTGGTGTTCAAATATCTGGACGGAAGAACTGAAGAAATTACGGAAAGCAAAGTAAGTCTGATTCTGTTTTTTTCAGAGTTTGTAAGAACAGGCACTATTAGCCTTAAGGATGGGGAAGCATGACAAAACAGGGATTGTTCGAAGAAGGCGATGAACTTTATGTCCGGTTTCCGGAAGTTCCGGATAAAACATATACAGTAAAAGCTGTAAAAGCAAAAAGTGACAGTTATTTCTGTTATTGCTGTGTGTTCTTCGGGAGGTGCAGAAGCTACCCGGGAGCAAGCCCTTTCAGCAGACACTGTTATACAACAATTTTTGAAATTAAGAAATGAGGATAGAAAAATGGAATTACATGAAACAGTAGAAACATTTTATGCAGTATATGACTGGATGAACTTTTTGGGA
>JABUUX010000349.1 GCA_021442965.1 Treponema sp. | reverse complement strand
GTGTTTCAAATTTTGGTTTTGTCATATATTCCTCATCTTATCCTTATTTCTGATTTTGCTACTCGTATATGTTCTAAATCATTAACTTTTAATAATTCTCTTAAGCCAAGTTCTGCTAGTTCTGATTTGTTATATGGACTAATCATTATTTCTTCAACTATTTTCTCGAATGGGAAATGCTGAAATTCCATATACGGATATACTATTCCATTTTTATTTAAGAAAACTTTTTTGGCATTATCTTTATTGCAATCTTGTTTTTCCATTTCGTCAATAAAACAAAATCCCAACCGATATTCATTTTCACTTGAAAATGCTTCATCTTTCACAAAAGCAATATATTTAAAAATCGAGCCAGGTTGTGAGATACTAGGATTCTTAAGAGAACACTCCGCAAGTAAACTTTTTTTTATGAATTCAATTGCTTTTTCACCATAAAAAACAGGCATTCTATGTTCAGCCGAAAATATAATTCCTTTTTTTAAGTAACTATCGCGAATTCCATAAAAATATTTAAAAAGTTCATTCGCATCAATCTTTATTCGATATCCCGGATTATTTCCAGAATACATATTCCACATATCTTTATTATCACCTAAAGTTGTCAATGATAATAAATAATAATGAAAATTATCACTTTCACACGTGATACAATTTATTGCCCCATTTTCTGCAGGAGAAACTGCTTTCAGATAATTCATTTTCCCCTTTTCAATTTGTATTAATTCCTTTTCCCACTGATTAATATATTCTATATTTTGAGGGATCTCTGATTTTAACTCTTCTAAAACTTGTCTAAAAATCTGTTTTCCATATTGGATTTCGTCAATATCATTCAAAAAGCGATAATCACTAAAACGAATTGTTCTGTTTTCAATTATGCTTTTAAGGCCATCTGCTGATGTATAATGATATAGTGTTGAATCATCACCCATTTTATAATCTTCTATTTCTGTCATTCTAAAGCACCTTTATCTTAGTTAAAATAACCTCTATAACTTCCATTTCCTTATCCATTTATTTTAATAATTCATCAATTTGTTTCTGAATTTCTTCACAATCAATACTGCCATCTCGTCCATCTTTTGAGATTATAAGATTTTTATTAGCAACTGTTATTCCGTATTTTTCATATTGATGTCTCTTTGCATTCCAGTCTCTGTCATAGCTTTCCTTTCCAAGCATTCCCAAGTGTTCCCAATATATTTCTTTTCCGCCTTTGAAAATGGTAAAGTCAGGGCTTCGATGTTCTGTTTCGCTAAGTTTTAATTCTTTTTCATATTCATAATCTACTCCAGAATCAAAAAGCATATTTGCAATTATCACTTCTGACTTTGAACGAACAAGCTCACCCCGCTTAGTTTTATGAATTAATTTCTCTTCGTAAAATCTTGATTTGTATTCAACAATCTTTGGTTTTTCAAACAGGCAGGTAAACCGTCTAGCAATATCTGAGAACTCTACGGAACTATAATTTTTTAATTTGTAGGCATCCTCATTATATAAAATTACTATTTTGTTTTTCTGACGAGTAAGTGCGGTATATAAAAGTTCACGACTAATCATTCTGCTCGGTTCACTAAGAACAAGAATAACTGTTTCAAATTCACTTCCTTGCGATTTGTGAACTGTAAGTGCATAAGCTAATTCAATATCACAGTTCCCTTCCTGAGCTACCTTAGAATACCAATTGTAATTGTGAAACGGTTGAGAAGAAAATCTAATTTGATGTGTATCGAATTTGTCGCCCTTAGATTTTGCCCATATTCTTTCTACTATTCCCATTTCACCATTAGCAACATAATTCAAGCAATCTGCTAAAACATTTTTCTTTTTTTCTTCCTCAATCAAAAACTTATCATAGAGATATCCATCTTTTTCCTGATTTCTGGTATTTATTACTTTTTCACCATATGTAATCCCATCAGTTCCTAATAATTTTGGAGTTGATTGCCTTTTATAATTGCACTTCTCTATAGCTTCTTTAGACCTGTACTTATCGTGTATATATCGATTTATCGTTCCAGTTCCTGTTGCAACATCACTCTTATATGGTGATAGAACTTGCCATTTTTCAATTTTTGACGGATTCATTCCAAAATTCATCCATCCGTTGTTTAGAATTCCTCCTAATGATTTATCAAATCCTTCAATGTCATCTGGGTCTGCCATTTCTGTTTCTTTTGCTATATTTTTAAATATTTTTTCTTCAAGCTCTTCTGGAGTTGTCCATGTATCAAATGAAACATATTTTCCTAGAGAGTCATTTTGAAGTTTTGTAAAAATCTGCTCATCTAAAGCTTCTTCACTTTCTTTAAACCATAAAGCTAACTCTGAATCTTCTCGCTCAGTTGTTCCATCATCCGCTTGCCGTCTAGTAATTGTAAGTTTACCAAAACCTTTTTTTACTTGAGGCTCAGGGAAAGGTGGTAAATCATGATTCAAAAAGCGAACTAAATCAACAAATGGTCTTCCCGCTCCAATAGGTGGCAGCTGATTAGGGTCTCCTACAAAAATAATTCTCTTTGCAGGTTTCAACGCATCTAATACAGCACCAAACATTTCTTCTGTCATCATTGAACTTTCATCAATAATCACAGTTGCTGGAACATCTTTTGCAGGAAGATCAGCCATTCTATACTGGCAAGTATTCCAATCATAACGATGATTTCTAATCAAAAATTGAGCAATGGTTTGAGCTTTATGCTGAACTCCCTGATCATTCATTGTTTTACTCATGCGAACACGAGCTTTACCAGTAGGGGCTAAAAGTAGAACTTCACCTTCTCTAACTTTCTCTGATTTACAAAGCAAAGCCAAAAGAGTTGTTTTCCCTGTCCCAGCACCACCGATTAAAACAGAAAGACTCGATTCTGCCAATTCCTGCAAAATTGCCGTTTTTTCTTTTCTTGCGGCTTTTTCTTTTTCATCTATTTTCTCGCCGTCTTTTAATAATTTATCAAATGCATTATTAACTATTTTTTCCCAATCTTCCTTAATCTCAAATCGTTCATTCTCCAAACGCTGAGTAATCTGACTTCTGATAAATTCATCAATTTTGTTTAATCTGCATAATTGATAAGCTATTGTATTATCGTCACAATCTATGCAAACAATCTCTTCTGAAAAAAAGTTTTTGAGATTATTTAATACATCACTTGTAATTTCACATTGCTTATCTTCATCAAAAGGTAAATTACAAATGTCCTCTGCAAGTTTTGTCTGAGGATATACCGTATGTCCATTCTGTGCTTGGATCTCAAGAACATTTACAGCTAAAGCTCTGATTCTTCTTTTATCATCAGGGGAATCAAGAAAACTTGGTTCCGGCACAGGGTTTTCGTCTGCTATAATTGAATTAGGGAAGATAGCCGTGTCTATTTTATTTACAGATATTTGAAAACTCTGCTTGCATATTCTTGTCTTTTCATACAATACATATGGATTTTCGATAATCTCTTTATCCGACAATTCAATTTTATATGCTGTCCCTGATTTTTTATTAAATAAAACCTTTGCCTGTTCCTCGCTAAGATTAATTCTTGCCAATAGCCAAAACAGTGATTTCTTTTCTGAATCCAAATTCAAAAATGTATCACACAGAGTTTGAGTAACATCTTTTGCTATTTTTTTAGAAAAGATATCTTTAGGATTCCTAAATATCTCGTAAATTTCATTCTCAAAAGTTGAAATATTTTTTATTTGTTTTTTTGCTTCCCTTGCAATAAGGTTACCATGTTTAAATCCCACTGCAGAAAGCATTGAACCTAATCCTGGGAAAGGACCTCGTTCAAGCCATACTTCTTTAAGCCGTTCTTTACACCATTTAATACAATCATTCCAATTCCCAGAAATGCCACATTCTTTT
>JABUUX010000094.1 GCA_021442965.1 Treponema sp. | reverse complement strand
CCCACAAGCTGTGTAATCTGTTCTTCAAGATTTGAAACCATGCCTGTTGTTAATCCGTCAATCATTGTTACAACGAAAAAACCGAATGCAATAGCAACCGCAAGAATTACATTTCTTCTTTTTTGACGTGTAAGATTTCTTGATGATATTTTAAATATTTTATTAGCCATAATTACTCACTCCCTTTTGAAAGTGCCTTTAACGGGGTAACTTTCAATGCAGATCTTACAGGATAGATATTACTGATAAGGCTTCCCAAAAGCGCAGACACTACAGTCATAATTATAATACCCAAAGTTGGTGAAAAATGAAGAAGTCCACCACCCAGAATCATTTTTGCAATACTGTTTGAAATAGTAATTTCAAAGGAATTAAAAATTGCCATAATGATTAGCGAAAGAATAATTCCAAACACAGCAGAGATTAACGTAATCAAAATTGCTTCTGAATTGAAAAGTGCTTTTACAAATTTCTTTTCCGCACCGATTGCTCTCATTGTGCCGATTTCACCAGTCCGTTCAATTACCGAAACCGTCATTGTATTCATAATGATGATAAACACAACGATTGCAAGGATGATAATCAAAAGATTGAAAATAAATCCCATACCTTCAACAGTTCCTGAATAGGAAATTGCCGCATACTTCCAGTTCATGGCGTAAACATTTAATCCGGCTTCTTTAAATGTTTTGTTCAAATCTGCAACAACTTTATCGGCAGTTGAAGGATTTTTTACTTTTGCCAGAATAAAGTTCCATGCACCTTCATCAGTTTCGTTTAATTTGTCGCGGAGTGTTGTGTCACCAAGAATGTCGTCAAAGTTTGCAGATTCTGCTGAAAGAAAAGAATCATCTTCTTCAATTTCAGCAAACATATCATCACTTCCAAACATATCATCTTCATCAAGGGATGAAAGGTTTAAGTCAATTGAGTCAGGTATTTCCTGAACAAAGTTTGTTCCGTAAGTAAGACGTGCAAAAGAACGAACTAAAGAAGCATCCCCGTAAATAATCTGGAACATCGCGGAATTCTCGTTCGGCGGATTAAATATTCCCACAACCTTTGCTTCACGAATTATACCCATACTTGTTCCTGCCATTAGAATTGTATCGCCCACATTCAAAGACTCTTTGTACAAATTCTCAAAAGCTTTTTTTACACGTGTGTCAATAATTACTTCATTTGTATTCGGGGTTGGGTAATTTCCTTCTATAAATTTTACATCAGGAAATGTATTCCAGTAAGTCCCGTTTTCTCCAGCAAAGAGCATGGAAATAGGCATATCGTCAAATGTAAGATCGTCCCGGTCTGTAAGTTCCGACAAATCCATTTCAACACCTTTTGCTATAAACACCTGTGATGAAATTAGTTTTGTATGTTTTTCTATAGCATCATTTGCATTTACAATTTCCTGAACCTTATCCAATTCAGGCAGAGCCGGAATCTGAGGCATTTCCATTGCTGCTGAAAATGATGTTGTCTTAACTCCAAAAATATCATAATTGGTTCCTCTTTCAGGCTTTAAACAGATGGCAACATCACCCGTGTAATTCTGTCTAAAATCTTTTTCAAGTCCGCGATTTACAGATTCCAAAAAAGAATTTCCCAAAATTACAATCGCCATTCCGAATGTCAGAAAAAGCGAAATAATTGTAGTTTTAGAATTATGCTCTTTTAAATTCTTGAGCGCCAGTTTAATTATTTTATTCATATATTATCTCAAACCATAAATCATTTTTTTAGATGCTGAAACAAGTTCAGCATGACAAAGAATAATTAGATTGCCACGCACCTCAACTTTGTTGAGGCTTGCCGGCAATTCAAACAGTTCACTAACTCCAATGTAGAATTATTTCCTCTACATCAAGCAAACTATTCACTATTCATTATTCACTATTAACTAACTATGTACTCGTCACTTCCAGCTTTGTGTTCGTCGTTTGTAATCTGTCCATCCAAAAGGTGAATAACGTGGTCGCACATATTTACGATGCGCGAATCATGTGTAGAAAAGAGGAACGTTGTCTGAAGTTCAGGATCCTTGTTCAATGCTTTCATGAGTGAAAGAATCTGTGCGGAATTTTTTGAGTCCAGGTTTGCAGTCGGTTCATCGGCAAGAATTACCGGAGCTTTTGTTACCAAGGCTCTGGCGATTGCAACGCGCTGTCTCTGACCTCCCGAAAGTTCACCCGATTTGTGGTCTTTCCATTCTGTAAGACCGACTTTTTCGATAAGGTAATCAATCCATTCTTTTTTTTGAGCCGATGTAAAATCATCAACAGGGCTTTTTGAACCCGGATCTTTTGATTCCAGAAGGAGCGGAAATTCAATGTTTTCATAAACGTTCAGAACCGGAATCAGATTGAAAGTCTGGAAAATAAATCCGATATGAGAGCGGCGGAGTCCCGTGATGCGCTTATCGAGTTTTGCAGGAACTGAAGTGAGTGTTTTTTTCGGTTTTCTGCCCATTGAAACCCAGCGGTCATTTTTAATTTCAGTTTCTGAAAGGTTAACGCCTTCGTAAACGTCAACTCCGCCTATATTAATTGAACCTGAAGTCGGCAGGTCAATCAATCCGATCATATTCAAAATTGTAGATTTTCCTGACCCTGAAGGTCCCGAAACAGCGGCGAATTCTCCTTTTTCAATAGAAAAACTTACACCTTTTACGGCAGGTACATCATCTTTTCCTAGTGGATAAGTTTTGTGAACATTAGTTAAAGTAATTACTGACATTTTACCTCCAAAAAAAACACAAACGACAATAAGTCGAAATTAAAATAATATACGTTAAATATAATGAAAATAAGCGGTAAAAGTATAGAGATTTTAGATAATTTAAAGAATTAGGCACAGGCTACGCGTGAAAAATAGATTTGAATGAAAAACTTTTAAATTGGAAAAATCCACAAATGTGATATTATATATAGAAGAATTTAACAAAAAATATATAAATAGAATATGGGAGTATTTATGCCATTTATCGATTCAAAAATTTCATTCAAACTTTCTGACGAACAGAAACTGGAACTCAAGACTGAACTTGGAAAAGCAATTTCTGTAATGAACAAACCGGAAAGTTACCTCATGGTCGGAATCCTTGACGGATACGATTTGTTTATGGGCGGGAAAAAACTTGAAAAAGGTGCTTTCATCAGTGTGCAGGTTCTGGGCGATGTAAACCAGAGTCAGTCTGAAAAAATGACTGCCGAAATCTGCCGCATTGTGAGTGAAAAACTGGGCATCCCGGGAAACAACGTTTACGTAAATTATTCAGGCTTCCGCGACTGGGGCTGGAACGGCGGAAATTTTTAACGGAGTCTTTTGTCATGCTGAACACTTCGACGGGCTCAGTGCACCGCTTGTTTCAGTAACTCATAAAATATTATTAGAAATTAGATTGAATTAATTATTTTTTCTCGTTTATTAATTTATCAATATCTTCAAAAGCATTTTCGATGGCTTCGCTGTGGTACATTTCATACATGCTGTAGACAAAATCAGTAAGATTTAACTCATCAAGCTGATGCATTATTACATCAGCGGTTGTAGTTTTATAATGTGCATACTGTTCTATCAGGAAAGTAAAAAATTCCATTTCCTTTGTCATTCAGTCTCTCCTTATGTACAGCGAATTTCTGGGGTCACCAGTAACAATTTCTGTTTCCCACATATCAAAAATACCAACCGGACTAAATTCCCACATTTCTAATTCCGGATTACAGAGCATTTTATATGTTTTCGAAAATAAGAATTTTCTGTAGGCTTCCATAGGTTCGTATCCGTATTTATTTCTGATTAAAAGTGTCACTTCCTTATCATAGAAATGAAGAATATACGGGAGATATTCCGCCATTATCTTACCTCC
>JABUUX010000180.1 GCA_021442965.1 Treponema sp. | reverse complement strand
ACAAAAAAGATTGCCGATGACCTTAAAGAAATTCAGGGAACTATAAGCACTGTAGTAAATGATACGCAGGAATCGGCAGCTTCGTTTACACAGATTGTAGAAGATATAACCTATACAAATACAATCATGACTCAAATTTCTTCTGCTATGGAAGAACAGGAAGAAGCCTCCAAACAGATATTTGATTCCCTTTCTGATATGAAAAATCAGTCTATGGAAGTAGATACACGCTCTAAAGTGCTGGAACAGGGAGTGCAGAAAGTATCTTCCGAAATGGAAACTGTTACACGCATCTCTGAAACTATACTTGGAAGTATGGATGAAATGACCAAAGGAGCCAAAGAAATAAACGAAAGTGCTCAAAACGTGCAGTCACTTTCCCAAACCACCAAAGAAACCTCCGGCGTAATTGACGGATTATTAAAGCAGTTTAAATTGGAGTAGTGTTCTGTTTTTCAAGTTACTAACTCTCGAACGAATTTAAAAACTTTGTTAGCATCAACAAGGGCTTTTCGCATATCCTGTTCTTCTATTTGGATAGGGTAAGGATAACGAGAAGTTACAGAATAATTTTTGAGAGATGCGCATTCCAAAAGAAGTGTCTTAAAAGAATCGTTAATCTTATTGCATTCTGCACATAAGAGAGATGTATCATGAGTTTTAGCGAAATCACAGTTCGAATAAATCAAAAATGACTTTAATGCTTTTTCTGCACACTGATGGCAGTGGTAACAAATAATTTCAAGAGGTAGAGGCTTTTTGTTTGTAAGGTAATCAGCACTCTCCAAATCATTTCTTGCGTACTCAAGCCATTCAAGAGCAGTTCCGTAAACATTAAGCGGCATACAGCGTCACTCCTTTTTCGAAGACTTCACGTTCAATATACATTTCTTTTTTGCGTTTATTAAATTGAGACTGAGTTCCAACCAGAATATCAACAGGACGTTTCTGAATAGAAAACAAAGCTGCATTAATTTTTGTCATGGCATCAAGAGGGCGCATAGAACCGTCAGGAATGACGACGTAAATATCAAAATCACTTTCAGAAGTTGGATTACCATACGCAAAAGAACCAAAAAGATAAACCTGTAAAACTTGAACAGAATTGAGAATCGTATTTCTTATCTGAACTAATTCAGAATTAATGTCTGTCATCGTTACCTCGATAATAATATACTACAATTATTTCAATCTGCAAACATCATATATTTGCTTTTGATCATTTTCGGATAATATACAGTTTTGTTTTTCAAAAAAACAACTTGTTGTAAACTCTAATATGCACTACAATAAAATAAACTATGGCTCTTGTAAAAGAATACACAGACATAGAATTTCTCAACGATTTGCACAATATCGTTTTAGAAAATCCCAGCGCCAGCCAGCGAGACATCGGTGAACGGGTAGGGATTTCTGTTGGTGTTGTGAACGGATTTTTGAAACGATTGCTTGAAAGAGGGTGGATTGCTACAAAAAACCTGAATATGGCAAAGTTTCAGTACATGGTAACACCGGAAGGCGTAAAGGCACTGACTAAACGAAGTCTAAGCTTTATGAAGCGGAATTTTTCAGAGCTTAGTCAGTACAAAAAAAATATTGATGGACATGTACAAGACGCTTTTCAAAACGGAAAAACCAAAGTGGTGCTTTATGGAAAGAGCCGCGTGGATTTTTTAATAGAAGAAAGCTGCAGAAAGTTCGGGATGGAGTTTGAAAAGCGGGAGATGAGGGAAGTGTCTGGTGGTGAAACAGTGATAGAAGAAGAGTTATCTGTTATTGGGGAAGATGAATTGGAGTACACAATGGAGCATAATGGTGTGAAGACTGTTTATACTCTGGTGATGGATATGTGATATGAAGCGTGTAATTACTTATGGTACATTTGATTTGTTACATTATGGGCATATTAACCTCTTAAAACGGGCTAAGGCATTAGGAGATTATTTAATTGTTGCTTTGTCGACAGATGAATTTAATTGGAATGAAAAACAAAAGAAATGTTATTTTTCATATGAAAAAAGAAAACAATTGCTTGAAGCTATCAGATATGTTGATTTGGTAATACCTGAAAATAATTGGGAACAGAAAAAAATTGATGTAAAGGAATATCGTGTAGATACATTTGTTATTGGAGATGATTGGGAAGGAAAATTTGATTTTTTAAAAGACCAATGTGAAGTTGTTTATTTAAAACGCACACCAGAAATAAGTACGACACAGATAAAGAAGGATTTAAATGAAAAATAGAATAAAAAAAGAAATTACATTCATTGCTACTGATAAAGTTGAAACACAATGTTGTGAACCTATTGCTATTGAAGCAGAAAAACGTGGGTATGCAGTAAAATTTACAGATAATAAATTTGAAAAATGTGAAATAGGTTTTTATTGTTCTCACTGGAATTTTCCAAAACATTCAAAGTTTTCAGTTGTTCATTTACACGATTTGGGACAACAACATGGTCATTGGCCTATAATGTGGAAACATGAATATTGGAATATTTTTGATATAGGTTTATTGCCAAGTAAAGAATGGGCTGATATGTGGAAAAATGCTTCATGTTACAAATTTGTGAAGCCTCGAAAAGGTGCTTTTTTTACAGGATGGACTAAATCAGATAGGATTTATGAAAAATCTTTTGAAGAAAATTGCGAGAAAATAATTAACGAATATGGAATAGATAAGTCTAAGAAAACTATATTGTATGCACCTTCATGGGAGTGGGGGGGGAGACAGTTAGAGATTTGTGAAGCTGTAAAAAATTTGCCTTTTAATTTAATAATTAAACAATTTCCTGCAACCTCAACTGTATTTCCAGAACAATATAAAATCATAAATGAGATGCATGAACTCACTAGGAAGAATAATTATTCAAATGTATTTATCTTAGATTCAAGTATAAATATTTATGATGCAATCAATATTTCCGATGTTTTGGTCAGTGAAGAAAGTTCTACATTATATGAAGCTATGCTGTTGGATAAACCTGTTATCGCGGTAACAGATTGGATGGTTCCAGATGTTACTCCTCCTAGATTCCCAGATTTTCCATATGATTTTGCTATTAAGATAAAAAAACAAGATTTATCAAAAACTTTAGAAATTGTTTTACAGGATGATAAATATTTGAATAAAATAATAGAATACAGAAAAGTGAATTTTCCTAACTTAGGATATGCTGCTAAAAATGTAATGGATATTATAGATTGTGTTGTCGAAGGCATAAACTTTAGTAATGTCAATACGAAAGTTTATGAATTGTCCCGAAAAAAGGTCCCTAAAATTTTAAAAAATTGTGTTTTTAAAAAAAAATGGAGGCTATTTAAGGAAGAGTTTGCTCATAATACATTATTAGGTGGAATTCTTTATAAATTTTATGAGAAATTAAAATGGCTAAATCAATAAAATTAAATGCTTTCTTTAAAACTCTTTTGAGTGTTTGCAATATTGTTTTCCCATTGTTTACAGCACCTTACATTGCACGAATTCTTTCTGTAGATTCTTATACGGAATGTAATCGTGTGATAAGTGTTTTATCTTGGTTTTCTCCCTTTGCTGTATTTGGTGTTTATACATATGGTCTTAGAGCTATTAGTCAGGTAAAAAATGATAAGACAGAAATTGAAAAACTTTTTTCATCTTTGTTTGTAATAAGTGTTTTTTTCTCATTGCTTACTACAATTGGTTATATAGCATTAGTCTCATTCAGTTCTGTTTTTTCCGGCTATAGATATTTATATATTATAGGTTCTAGTCAATTATTATTTACTTTTTTTGCAACAGATTGGATGAATGAAGCTTCTGAAAGATATGGTTTTATACTATTAAAATCTTTTGTTTGTAAATTAGTATATGTTATTTCTGTATTCGTTTTTATAAAGAAACCTGAAGATTCTTATTTGTATATTATTTTTACATC
>JABUUX010000262.1 GCA_021442965.1 Treponema sp. | reverse complement strand
CAGACTTTTACCCTTTTAGGACTTCTTCAGGCTGACGAAACTTCTGTTACACTTTCCCTTTTTAATGATTTTGGTACAGATATGGGGACTCTGTTTTATGACGGCTATACGGCAAGTTTTGCATCTTCTGTTTTCCCTCCTGAACTGAAGGCTGAATATGTAATAAATGATTTACAGTGTGCTTATTACAGAACCGATAAACTTGAAGAAAATTTTTCAAGATATGGATTGAAGTTTATTGTGGAAGATGAAGGAAAAACTCGTAAAGTTATGAGCGGTAACAAATTGATTGAAGAGATTATTTTGAATCCTGGAGAAGTAAAAATTATCAATCATCTTCGTGGTTATGAATATAATCTGGTTCAGGCTGATGAGTAAGTTTTTTACAAAAGCAAAAGTCACAGCCGCAGCTTTATTTATTATTTCTATAAATGTCTGGTGCGGTGAAAAATTATCGTTTTCATTAAAACCTGAAGTCTCTTTTAAAAGTGGACGCATAAGTGAATGGGTTCGTATAGATGACGAAAATAATAATACAAAGATTCCTTTAAGTCGTCTGGATTATGATGTACCGTTCCTTGTTCAGTTTGGGCTTGAAGGGGAAGTTAGTATTAAGAATTTCTTTTGGATAGATAGTGACTTTGCATATGGACTTCCTTGTCACAGTGGTTTTATGCAGGATTATGACTGGTTAAATTCCACATATTTTCAGGAATCAATAAACTGGCTTACAAATTATTCAGTCCATTCAAATGAACTTTTGGAATCGTTTGAAGGTGATTTGAAACTTGGAATAAATCTTAAACCAAAAGACACTCTTACACTTACTCCATATTTTTCTGCAGGCTTTGATTATTTTAATTTTTCATCTTACAACGGTTACAGGCAGTATGCCTCTCTTGATTATAGCGGTGTTTACGAAAAATGGGATTCTTCTATTACAAAAGTAGAAATGAGCGGTGTTGTTATTTCCTATAAGTTGACCAGATTTTTTGGAAATACCGGACTGAAACTTGACTATGAAAATAATGCCTTTCATTATGCAGCTGATTTGTCATACAGTTTTTTTGCCATGGGAACGGGAATCGATTTACACTGGCAAAGAAAACTTAAATTTACCGATGAAATTCTTGATTTTGGCTTTTGTGGAGTTTCGTTAAGTCAGAGTTATGAACTGGTTCTTGCAAAAATGCATCGTATAGGTTTTACAACTTCTTTCTGTTTTGTTCCTGTTCTTAATGCCAGAACTTATTGCAGTAATATATCATCTTCCAGTAGGGGAAGTTTTGATTCTTCCAGTTCGGGCGGTTCATCAAGTAATATGTTCAAAGGAACTGTGTATTACACTTTCAAATGGTAGAGGATTAGTCTGTCATTCAAACTTTGGAATATCCCTTAATTTTGAATACTTGGCATCTTTCTGATGAACATTTGGGCGGAGACCAAGTATTCTTTCGTTTTCTGCACGCAGCTGGAATTTTATCATTTCCTTGAATGCGTCCATCATTGGTTCCGGGTCTGATTTTTTTTCTGTAATTTTGTTTTCCTGAAATTCTTTAATAAGATAGTAGCAGCTTTCCAAAGTTGAAATGTATTCAGGTTCCGGTTCTTTTTTAAAGGTATAAATAGAACGGTAATCTCCATAAAAAGAAAGCTGTGGTAAATCTAAAAGCCAGGGATTCAGTTTGATAAGTTTTTTTGCACACCACCATGTGGAATCCAAAATGATTGGCATAGGAATTTTCCCGGTCATATTTTCTTTGAATCCTTCTTTTTTTGCGTTCCAGGAATCAGACCCCGGGAACATAAGCATTGGGAAAAATCTTTCATCATGAAGCAGATTTTGAAGTCTTTCATTTTTTGAAAAGTCCAGCCCCATTATAATTTCTGAATTTATAAGACACGCAGTTGCAATGCGGCCTGTTCCTGTTCGGTTTTTCTTTGCTTCTTTTGGATGCATAAGCAGAACAAACTTAATTCCACAGTCAATTTCTTTTATATATTTGCAAAGACAACATTCCTTTGGTTTAAAACATTTATAACAGAAGTCAGCCATAAAATTATTCTATATGAAAAATCAAAACTTTTCATACACGTAAAATTGTGGTAAAATGTATAAGTTATTGTGCAACGTGTTTGTTACAATAACTCTCTGGAGAGTCTTCACAAAGCCTTGTGAAGCGCCGAAGGGTTAATGCGATTAACGCAAATATCTCAGGCAAAACGGACAGATGAAATAAAAACTGTTCTGTAAAACACACTTTTCAGAGAGCCGGTAATTTTTCAATTCTCAATGATGAGAATAAAACGGAAAATAAATCCGGCTCTTATCTTTTTTAAACTGTGAGGTAACTCATGGAAAAATTTAACGATATCCTCAATTCAATTGATAATGTTGTTTGGGGAATTCCAACAATCGTATTAATCCTTGCAACAGGATTACTTATGACTATCGCAGCCCGCGGTATTCAGTTTACAAAACTTGGACGTGCTTTTAAAGGCATTTTCAAAAAGAATGAAGGCGAAGGCGAACTTTCTGGTTTTGCCGCTCTTTGTACTGCTCTTTCTGCAACAATCGGTACTGGTAATATTGTCGGTGTTGCAACTGCAATTGCAGCCGGTGGACCTGGAGCACTTTTCTGGATGTGGTTTGCCGCAATCCTTGGAACTGCTACAAAATATGCAGAATGTATGCTTGCAATTAAATACCGCGAAGTAAAAGAAGATGGTACAGTTTTAGGTGGTCCATTCTATACAATTGAAAAAGGAATGGGTTCTAAGTGGAAGTGGCTTGCTGTTCTTTTTGCTGCTCTTGGTGTTCTTGCCGGTCTTATGGGCATTGGTACAATGACTCAGATTAACGGTATTACATCAGCTGTAAATAATGCAATTTCTTCAAATACAGCATTTACTCTTTTTGGAAATGACTATTCATGGGCAACTGTTATTGCCGGTATTGTTGTTACTGTTTGTGCTGCACTGGTAATTATCGGTGGTCTTAAACGTATTTCAAAAGTCGCAGAAAAAGTTGTTCCTGCAATGGCAATTATTTATGTATTCCTTGGTCTTTCTGTTCTTATCATGAACGCTACAAAAATCCCTGCCGCTTTTGTTCTTATCTTTAAAGGGGCTTTCGGATTCAAAGCTATTGCTGGTGGTGCAGCTGGTTTTGTTATCAAGCAGGTAACAGATGCAATGCAGAAAGGTATTGCACGCGGTATCTTCTCTAACGAAGCAGGTCTTGGTTCTGCTCCTATTGCCGCCGCTCCAGTTCAGACAAACGAACCAGTAGAACAGGGACTTGTAAACATGACAGGTACTGTAATTGATACACTCATCATCTGTACAATGACAGGGCTTGCAATCGTTATTGGTGGTATGGATCCTTCAACAGGGCTTTGGAATAATGCAGAAGGTCTTAAGGGTGTTGAACTTACATCATGGTCACTTTCAAACGTTCTTGGAGGGGATGGGCATTCAGTTCAGTTCCTCCTGGTTCTTTGTCTTTCTTTCTTTGCTTTTACAACAATTCTTGGTTGGGATTACTATTCAGAAAAATGTCTTGAATATCTGGCACATGGAAATAAAACAATAGTAATGGTTTACCGCTGGCTCTTCATTGCAGTTGTAGCTATTGGACCATACTTTACAGTTGATGCAGTATTTACAATCGCTGATATTTTCAACGGACTTATGGCTATCCCTAACTGTATTTCTTTGATTGTTCTCTTTGGTGTTGTAAAGAGTATGACAAAGGATTATTTTGAAAGATATCCAAAACTATAAATAATTCAGAATGCACAATTCATAATTAAGAATTAGTGATGAAAGCCGGTGAGTATGGAAGGTGACTTCTTTATGAGCCGGCTTTTTTTATATTACCTGAATTTATTCTTTTTTTCTGTTACAATAAAACACTATGGCATTTGTACAGTTTTCAAAAGTTTCCCTGGCCTTTGGTGACCGGGATATTCTAA
>JABUUX010000363.1 GCA_021442965.1 Treponema sp. | reverse complement strand
GTTCACTTCGGTCATCAGGTAAAACGTTGGGATCCACGTATGAAGAAGTATATCTTCGCTGAACGTAATGGAATCCACATTATCGATTTGCAGAAGACAATTGCTGCAATAAAAGACAGCTATGAAGAAGTACGTAAAGTAACTTCAGCTGGAAAATCAGTTCTTTTTGTTGGAACTAAAAAACAGGCTCAGCAGGCTGTTCAGAAAGAAGCTGAACGTTGCGGACAGTTTTATGTAAACAACCGCTGGCTTGGTGGAATGCTTACAAACTTTTCTACAATCAAAAAATCACTTCAGCGTCTAAAGAAAATTGAAAAGATGGAAGTTGACGGCACATTTGAAAACCTTACAAAAAAGGAAGTCGGTGCTCTTCAGAAGGAAAAATCTAAACTTGAAAAAAATCTTGGTGGAATCAAAGAAATGAAAGAACTGCCTGGCTGTATTTTCATTATTGATACACACAAGGAACAGATTGCTGTTGCAGAAGCCCGCCGTATGGGAATTCCAATTATTGCTGTTGTTGATACTAACTGTGATCCTACAGGAATTGACTTCCCTATTCCGGGAAATGATGATGCTATCCGTGCAATCTCTTTATTTACATCAATCATTGCTAATGCTGTTATGGAAGCTGGTAATGAAACAGGTCTTAAAATTCTTGAAAATCTGGGTGATGAAGACGAAGTTCAGACAGATGCTGCAGTTAAAAATGATGATGAAGAAATCACAGATTATTCTAACTACCAGCCAACTGAACCAAAAGAAGAAGATGTTGAAGCTGATGATAAAGATCAGCTTGTAGATGAAGACAAACTTTATAAATAACTCAAAAAGGATATAACTATGGCAATTACTGCTGCAGACGTAAAAGCTCTCCGCGACAGAACTAATGCTCCAATGATGGAATGTAAGAAAGCCCTTACAGAATGTAATGGAGATATCGCAGAAGCTGAAAAATATTTAAAAGAAAAAGGACTTGCTGCTGTTGCAAAACGTGCAGAAAGAGCAACCTCTGAAGGATGTATTTTTGTTCGCCAGGATGGTAACAAAATTGTTCTTGTGGAGATGACTTGTGAAACTGACTTCGTTGCAAAAAACGCTGACTTTGTTGCACTTGGTGAAAAAATGCTTGATGTTACAATTTCAAAAGGTTATACATCTGTAACTGATGAACATAAAGCACTTATGGAAGATTTAGCAATTAAAATCCGCGAAAACATGGGTGTTTCAAAAGTTGAAGTTATTGATATTCCACAAGGTGCATCAGGTGCATTCTATGTACATTCAGACAAAAAAACCGGAGCTGTTGTTGTTATCAACGGTTCAGATGCTGATGTAGTTAAAACATTTGCAAAAGACTGTTGTCTTCACATTGCAGCTTTCACTCCTGCCTATACTAAGAAATCTGAAGTTCCAGAAAGCTATATTGCAGAACAGAAAGAAATTTTCAAAGCACAAATGGATCAGGATGAAAAAATGGCTTCAAAACCAGACAATGTTAAAGAAGGTATTCTTCAAGGTAAAGTTAATAAACACCTTGCTGAAATCTGTTTTGAAGATCAAATGTTTGTTAAAGACGATAAAAAATCGGTTACAGCTAAACTTGCTGAAATTGGTAAAGATGTTGGAGCAACACTTTCATTTGCTTGTTCTAAACTTTACGTTCTTGGCAAATAGAAAAATTTGATTCAGGTTTCAGTGAAAATAAACCTGAATCTTGTAAAATAACTGATAAAACTTTCTAAAGTTTTATCAGTTATTCATAAGAGTATTTAAAAGAATAATTTGAAATTGTTTTAAGTATTTTTATAATTTAATTATAGGAGAAACTTATGGAAGAAAGAATGCAGAAAACAATTGCATCATTAAATGATTCTTATAACACAATCAGAACAGGACGTGCAAATGCTGCAATTTTTGACAAAGTGCGTGTTGATTATTACGGAACAAAAACACCTTTAAATCAAGTAGCTACAATTGCAATTCCAGAAGCAAGAAGTGTAATTATCACTCCTTTTGACAAATCACTGATAGTTGAAATTGAAAAAGCAATTCTTACTGCAGACCTAGGTCTTAATCCAACCAATGATGGAAAAGTAATCCGTATATCTATCCCTCCTCTAACAGCAGATCGCCGTAAAGAACTTGTAAAACAAGCTAAAACAATAGCTGAAAATTCTAGAACTGCAATCAGAAATATCCGCAGAGACGGAAATGAGGATTTAAAGAAAAAACAAAAAGCTGGTGAAATTACAGAAGATGGACTTAAAACTGAAACTGATAAATTACAAAAGTTAACTGATAAATACATTGATGAAATCAATAAAATCTATGATTCAAAAGAAAAAGATATCATGGAAAACTAAATGGCAGATTGCAATAATGTACCTGTTCATGTTGCCATTACAATGGATGGTAACGGAAGATGGGCTTCAAAAAGAAACCTGGTTCGTACAAAAGGACATTTAGAAGGGCTAAAAAGTGCGAAACGAATTGTTAAAGCTGCTTCTGATGCTGGTGTTAAATATTTGACACTTTATACATTTTCAACTGAAAACTGGAGAAGAGCTCAAGAAGAAGTTGGATTTTTAATGGATTTGATTCACGGACATCTTATGGGTGAATTAAATTTTTACAAAGAAAATGGAATTAAAATCCGTCACATTGGTGATAAGAAAGCGCTTCCAAAGATTATTCAGAATGATTTGAATGATGCTGAAGAAGTTACTAAGAATTTTACAGGGCTTACACTAAACCTTGCAATAAACTACGGAGGACGCGACGAAATCCTTCGTGGTATAAAAAAATTAATTTCAGATGGATACAATCCTGATGAAATTACAGAAGAAACAATCAGAAAGAATTTGGATTTATATCCATGTCCTGATGTGGATCTTTTAATTCGAACAGGCGGTGAATACCGTTTAAGCAATTTCCTTTTGTGGCATGTTGCTTATTCCGAGCAAATCTATACAGATACGCTTTGGCCTGATTATTCTGAAACAGAATTTTATGAACATCTAAAATGTTTTTCCACAAGGAATAGACGTTTTGGTAAGGAAAAATAAAGAGTTTTTATGAACAATACAGGAAAAAGAATACTTACATTTACAATTGGGCTCCCATTGGTTATTTGTATTGTTATTGTACCTTTTCACAATCATGCTCTCTTAAATTTATTGATTTTAGCATTTTCTCTGCTTGGGATAAATGAATATTATAATATGGTAAGTAAAAAAACACAACTTTTCCCTAAATGGATTATGATTGTTTTTACCGCAATATTCCCTATTATTACTTACCTTTCTGTTTCTTTCGGATTAACGTTTGAATATATACTTTGGATTTATGCTTTAATCACTGTTATTTTTATGGGAATTGAAAGTTGCGTTGGGAAAGATTTTTCAACCTCAATTGAAAAAATATCTCTCTCTTCTCTTGGTATTTTTTATACAGGGTTCCTAATTTCGTTTCTAGGTAGAATTTCCGGAATAAATATAAATAAAACAATTATATTTTCTACAGGAGATTATAATTTTTCAGAAAGTTCTACTCCCTGGATTATTTTATTTCTTGTATTTGTATTTCTTTGTGATTCTGCTGCATGGTTCTTTGGTATTCTTTTTGGAAAAGGAACCAGAGGATTCTTTAAAGCAAGTCCAAACAAAAGTTTAGTAGGATTTATTGGTGGAATTTGTTCAGATATTGCATTTGCAGTTCTATTCAAATATGTTTTAAGTTTATTATTGAATATTGATATTTTCCCTGGTGCTTATTGGAAGATTATTCTTCTGGCACTTTTTACTTCTGTTGCTGGAATTATTGGAGACTTGATTGAATCTGTTTTCAAAAGATCTTGTGAAATCAAAGATTCTGGAAATTTAATTCCAGGTCGTGGTGGAGCTCTAGATTCAATAGACTCAATACTTATTGCCGCACCTGTTTTCTATATAGCTGTTCATTTCTTATACGGATTATGATGAAGAAAGTTCTTGTCCTTGGCTGCACTGGTTCAATTGGATCCAGTACTCTGGATATAATCAG
>JABUUX010000060.1 GCA_021442965.1 Treponema sp. | reverse complement strand
TTAAGATTCAGAGCCTTTACACCTTTTATTTTTTGAGTGATTTCTGAGTTTCCAGGATCTTTATTTTGCTCTGTTATAAAACCTGTTACTTTAGTCTGAAAATAAAATTCTCCCCCAAGTTCAATTATTCTGCATCTCATATTTGTAATGATTTGTGGCAGTGCGTCTGTTCCAATATGAGGGTGTGCATCTGTAAGGATTTTTGGGTCGGCACCAAAATGCACAAAAATCTTTAAAATACGGGAAATGTTTCCGCGTTTGTTGCTACGGGTGTAAAGTTTACCGTCAGAGAAAGTGCCAGCTCCACCTTCTCCAAAGCAGTAATTTGAATTTTCATCGACTGTCTGTTTTGTAGAAATTGCGGCAATGGAACGTTTCCTTTCAAAAGCAGGTTCACCCCGTTCCAGAATTACGGGTTTTATCCCCTGTTCCAGAAGTGTCAGTGCTCCAAAAAGACCTGCAGGTCCTGAGCCTACAATGATTACAGATTTTTTTCCGTCTGCTTTTTTCCATACAGGAAGTGCGTCTTCATCTTTTTCTGATATATCTTCTTTAATAAAAACGTTATACTTAATATGCAGTTTTAACTGTCCGTGTCGGGCATCAACGGATTTCTTTTCCTGAATGAATTTTACATCTTCTTTTGAAAAGTCTATGTTTTTAGAGTTCAGTTCTCTAAAAATCAGTTTTCTTATAAGGGTTGAATCCTGTTCCTGTTCCGGCTTAATAGTAATTGAAACATTTATTTTCATAACGAAAACTATTATATAGTAAATAACGATTTTTTATAATTATTTACTGTAATTTTATAGACTTTACATTGTTATATGAATGTAAATTATAGGACAAAATAATGAAAAGATTTTTATCAGTTTTGTGTGTGGCATTGTTTTTGGGAGCCTTTCTTTCTGCTGAAGATCTGACTCTTTCTGTTGAACAGGCTGTAGAACTGGCCATGCAGAACAACATTTCCGTAAAACAGGCGGAAAGAACCTTAAAATCTGCCGAACGTGCAGATAAATATTCCTGGAATTCTGTAAGCCCTTCTATCAGTGCTTCCGGAAATCTGTCAATTCCGCTTATGGAAAACGCTCAGACAAAATCGCAGGATATGTCCGTTTCAGTAAGCGGAAGTGCTTCTATCCGTTTAAGTCCTTCCCTTTATACCAGTATTCGTTCTGCAAAGTTAGACCTGGAGCAGGGACTTATAACTTATGAGGAAGCCTGCCGTTCAGTGGAACTTAATGTAAGAAAAATTTTTTACAGCATACTGCTTTCTGAAGAAAATATTGCAACTCAGAAACGAAGTATGGAAGCGGCAAAAAGACAGTATGAAACAAACAGAGAAAAATTCAACCGTGGTCAGCTTTCGGAACTGGATTTACTTCAAAGTCAGGTAAATTATGAATCAAAGATGCCGTCCATAGAAAGTCAGGAAAATCAGCTTATTAACAGTATGGAAAATTTCAAGCAGCTTTTAGGTGTGAATCGTGAAATCCATCTTATTCTTTCGGGAAGCTTAAAAGAAATTGAAAGTTTTGACGGTAAAAGTGTTGATTTTAATATTTCAAAAATCCCCTCTGTTATAAAAATTGAAAAACAGGTGGAAGCTCAGGAGAACAGACTTATGGCAACCCGTTTTTCTGCCTGGGGACCAACACTTTCTGCCAGTTACAGCATTGGAGCGGGGCAGACTCTGAAAGAAGGACAGGAATTCAAACTTCAGAATCATTCTCTTTCTATTGGAGTAAGTATCCCTTTAGACGGTTATCTTCCGTGGTCAAGCGGAGCTATGAGTATTGAAAATCAGAAAGACAGTCTTGCTTCCCTGAAAGATAACCTTGAAAATACTAAGACTACAGTGCAGCTTTCTATAGAAAACAGCCTTAGAACTATACGTCAGGCTCAAAGTCAGAAAAAAAGCCTTGAGTCCACAGTATCTCTGGCACAAAAAACTTACGATATGGTGCAGACTGCTTATAACCATGGTTCCAAAGATTTGAATTCGCTAAAAAATGCAGAAGACAGTCTTATAAATGCAAAAAGCCAGTTGTTGAATCAGGATTACACGCTGGTAACTGCTATTCTTGAACTTGAAAATATATTGGGCGTTCCTTTTGGAAGCCTTTCAAAATAAAAAAAAAGGATTTGATATATGAGTGACGAAATGAATGAAAATAAAAAAGGAAAATCAGTTATAACTGTAATTATTGTCCTTGTTCTTTTAGCAGTTACAGCAACAACTGTGTTTTTTATATTAAAAGCCGGATCTAAAAAGAAAGGCGGAAAGCCCGGTGCGTTCGGAGGGTTTGGGGCTTTTGGAGGAAGTCAGACATATTCAGTAAAGACAATGGCAGCCCAACCGGAAACTCTTCATGATTATGTATTAACAAACGGTGAAATTGAAACTCAAAGTTCTATTCAAGTGTTCCCGTCTATTGGCGGAAAGGTTGTAGAAGTTTACGTATCACTTGGAACAGCCGTAAAGAAAGGGGATTTGATTGCAAAAATTGACCCGTCAGAACCCGGAAGCTACTATGCTTTAAGTTCTGTTACAGCTCCAATTTCCGGAAGTATCCTTTCTTCTCCTTCAAAACCGGGAAATAAAGTATCTGCTTCTACTGTAATCACTACTATCGGTGATATTGAAAACCTTCAGATTTCTGCAAATGTTCCCGAACGCTATGTTGCAGCACTTAAGCCGGGGCTCAAAGCTGAAATAACACTTGAAGCATATCCGGGAGAAGTTTTTGGAGCTACTGTTGCAGATGTTTCTCCGGTTCTGGATGCCGCAACCCGTACAAAAAAAGTTGTTCTTATATTTGATAAAAATGATTCCAGAATTGATGCGGGTATGTTTGCCCGAGTAAAACTTTACACTCTGGATTATTCAGATTTTGTTACTGTTCCTCAGAATTCTTTTACAGAACTGAATGGAGAATTCTATCTTTATGTTGTAAATGAAGATGGTGAAACTGTTCGTAAGGTAAAAGCAGAAAAAGGAAAGACTGTTGACGGTGTAACTCAGGTTGCAAGCGGTATCAATAAAGGTGACCTTGTTGTAGTAGAAGGAATGCTTTCTTTGTATGACGGTGCAAAAATACTAGATATTACTAATGGGGTAAAAAACGAGGATAAACCAAAAGGTGAACTGCCAAAAGATTTTGATCCTTCAAAAATCCCTGAACAAAAGCCTAACGGAGGCAGATAATGAGTCTTTCCCGTAAAACACTGGAGCATCCTGTTCTGTTTCTGATGATATTTTCTCTATTATGCGCTTTGGGGCTTTTTTCTCTTAAAAAGGTTTCCATTGCATTAATGCCGGAAACTGAAAATCCTTTTTTAATGGTAATGACAACTTATACAAACGCAGGTCCTGAGTCTGTAGAAAAAACTATTACCATGCCAATTGAAAGTGCTCTTTCCAGTTTGAATAATTTGAAAAGCCTTTCTTCTACGTCTTCAGAAGGAAGCTCTTCTGTTTTTCTTGAATTTGAATACGGAACAAATCTTGATGAAGCTGTATCAGACATCCGTGACAAATTGGATCGTGTAAAACGGTCTCTTCCCGATAATGCAAGTACTCCTACAATCATGCGCTTTAACGGAAACTCGTCTTCAATTATGAGAATCCGTGTCCGCGGGAACCGCTCTCAGGATGATCTGGCCCAGATTGCAGAAGACACGATTATTGATATTCTGGCTCAGGCTGACGGAGTAGGTGAAGCAACTGTAAGCGGAGGCCGAACAAAGCGAATTAACGTTGATTTGGAACAGAACCGCATGGCAGCCTACGGCTTTACAGTAAGTACAGTTCGTGCCGCACTTTCAAAACAGAGTCTGGAACTTGGTGCTGGAAAATTAACCGATGCCGGAAAAAATTATGTTATCCGCACAATGGGTGAATTTACAAGCATTGATGATATAAACAATACAATCATTTCTACTATAAACGGATACGATGTGCGCCTTTGTGATATCGGGCGGGCATACATGGGTACTGCAGATATCAATAATATTGCACTGATTAACGGTGAAGCAGGCGTTTACATTTCCATAACAAAGCAGAGTGG
>JABUUX010000362.1 GCA_021442965.1 Treponema sp. | reverse complement strand
AAGTAATATGTATCACCTTTTTTATTGCAGTCTGGAGCCCAAAGTTGTTTTGAAGCCCATGGAACATCTTTCAGGTGAAGAACTTCACCGCAGTCTTTTGGATAGTTTTCGGTATCAGTCATTTCAAATACGTGATAGTCACGCATGTTGTACTGGTCACCGTTATCGTTATTTTCTACGTCTTCTCCAGGATCATGTGAAGGGTAGATGTAAATTTTCCCGTCAAATACATGTGCTGAAGGGTCAGCTGTGAACATGTTAGTTACCAGAGGTTTGTTCTGAATCATAAAATTATTTCTCCTTCATTTAGCATAATGCTAAAAAAAGGGCGGTGAGATAACCGCCCTCGTTAATATCATTGTGATTCAGAAAATCAATTTTCACAATCAGAGAAATTCCCTTAAGGAATTTACTCTAACAAAGTTTTTCTAATATGCTTTGAAGTCGTGAATTACGCTTATTGCAGACTGTATTTTGTATTCCGGAAGTTCTCTGGAAGCAAGATTTACAGTTGATTCAACCGTGGCAATAGAATCACATACCCCCTGAAGAATTACAGTTTTATCTTCTATCACGGCATGAAGGAATTCAATCTTTACTTTGTGATTAAAGATAAGGCTGTTTACCAGTTTCTGAGCTGTCAAAAGCTGAGAAATCTTATCTTTCCCTTTTGATTCTGCATCAGAATTGATAATTTCGCGAGTCATTCCCACAACGGCATTTGCTACCTGCTCCTCAGAAAGGATTCCTGTATTCAAAACAGCTGTGTAATTGCATGGGTCTGCCCAATCTACGTTGTAAAAACTTTTGTGGAAGCCAATACGATTTGCATCACTTTCAGAAATGCGTTGTTTTGCCTGTTTTTCATTCCACTGTTTTTCTTCCATCAGACGCTTGATTCGAGTTTTTTCATCAGCTATAAGACGGATTCCAATATGATTTGGAACATTTGCAAATAGTGCAAAGGCACCTCTACCAATGAATACAACATTTCCTTTGTCTGCAGCCTCCAGAAGTGCTACGTGAAGTAAATCCAGATACTCGTCGCGATCTTTTGCAAGGGAAGCAAAAAATCCCGGTTTACGTTCGTCATATTTTGGAAGCTTGTTCTCTGGGAATCCGTGATCCACAAGACTTTTTTCGATGTCTTTACGAGTGATAAAATTGTAGCCAAGTTTCTTTGCAACTTTGGCTGCAACTTCATCACCAAGAGAAGCTACTTCGCGAGAGATTGTGATAATTGCCATAAAAAGCCTCCTAAAATTTACTTATCTAACTAAATCTAAAGCTATAAAGCTTAATTTTACTTTAATTTTACGTTTTCACTATATATAATAAACCAGAAATAGGAATTTGGCAAAAATGAATGATGACAAACTTAAATGGACAGAAAAATCCACTAAAACTCTATTGAAAACGGTTGTTTTTGATGTTACAGAAAGACATTCTGCTTCTTCTGATGGTCTTGAAGGAGATTATATTGTTGTAAATGCTCGTGACTGGGTTATAGTTGTTCCTGTTCTGGGACAGGATTTTCTTATGGTCAAACAGTGGCGCCATGGAGAAAAAGCTTTAAGTATAGAATTCCCCGGGGGTGTTGCAGAAGCAGGTGAACCTTTTGAGTATTCCGCCCGACGTGAACTTTTAGAAGAAACTGGCTATGAAGCCGGACGAATGACAGAGCTTGCAGTATTTAATCCTAATCCTGCTTTATTTTCGAATCATGTTCACGTTTATCTTGCAGAAGATTTAAAAAAGACTTCGGATCAAAAATTAGATGAAGATGAATATGTAGATTTTCTGCAAATTCCACAAAAAGAAGTAATAGCTAAAATGGGAAGTTCAGAATATTCTCATGGTCTTATGCTTTCTGCGTTGGGTTTGTATTTAGCAAAAATTAATAAATAATGGGAAATAAAAAAGGTGTTGTTCAGATAATAGAACAACACCTTTTTTTACACCATAAAAATAATGCTAGTTGCTATATGGTTCATATTCCTTCTTTGGATCATATGTACCGTTTCGGTATTCGCCTGTAATACTTGGAACCTTCATTTTCATACCTGGATGAATAAGGTTTGGATCTTCAGGTTTAGGCATATTCTGCTTGTTTGCCTGATAAAGGTTTTCCCAAAGCAGCGGGTTGTTGTAAATGTAAGGACGTCCTGAAATATTCCAATAGCAGTCTTTTGTTTCTGCCCATGGGCGAACAATGTAGAATTCAGGAAGAGGTGTTACTACGCGGATTCCATCAAGTGAAGCAAGACAGGCTTTTGCGTATTCTTTTGCTTTTGCGTAATCTTCTCCTTCAAATGCTGATTCAGCGTTTGCAAGTTCTTCTTTAGCGTTTGTGTAAGCCATTGGAAAGTTGCGTTCTGCATCAATGCTTTCTGCGTATGCAAGCTGGTTTTTTGCAAGTTTGATTGATTCTTCTGCATCTGTTTTTGCAAGCATCATTTCAATGTATGCCTTGGAAAGTGCAGCATTTTCTTCTGCTTTCTTTGAAAATTCAATGGCATCTTCGTATTCACCGGCATCCAAAGCAGCTTCTGCTTTTTTAGTGTATTCGTTGGCAAGTTTCTGATAAGTGTTGTTTGTGTAACTGGCGGCAAAAATTGAAGCGGCCATTACCAGAACTGTAAGTGCTGAAATTAACTTTTTCATTTGTCATTTCCTCCAAGGTTATTGATTACATCTGTAACTTCATTAACTACAGCCTCTGTAAGTGTTTCAGGAACTTCAGCTTCTGCTTCTTTTGGGTCAGCATATTCAGATTCTTCCAGAAGAACTGCATCTTCTTTTTCAATTCCTTCCTGATTTTCGTCAGTAATAGGTTTTGTATGGTCAGCATCTACTGCAATTTCATTTACTTCAGCAACTTTCTGTTTTGCAGCATCAATAGCAGCTTGAGCTTCGGCACGTTTTTCTGAAACTGATGTATAAAGTTCAGAGAAGATTTGACCGGCTGTTTTATATTTGTTGTAAGATTTTTCAGCAGCCTGCATTGCATAAAGTGTGTCACCTTCTTTGAAACTGTCAGCAGCTTCCTTGTAGCGTTCTTTCTGTGCAACCCCAGCTTTTACAGAATCAGCAAGCTTTTTTGAATTGTATGCAAGTTCACGTTCATCTTTTGCAAGTTTTTTGAATCCTATTAAAAGAACAGTGTTGTATTTTCCAAGCAGTTCTTCGGCTCGTTTCTGGAGTTCAGCACCAGAAACAGAAGGATCATCTTTCATTGCTTCATATTCAGCAAGAAGTGCTTCGGCTTCGTCATAGCGGGTCTGGTCATATACAGCCAGATTGTTTTCATCAATTTTTTCTTTTGCAGCTTTTGCAAATCCGTAAGCTTCTTCAGCGGCTTTGCGTGCAGCAGCATCGGCTTCTGCTTCTGCAGCTGAGTTGTCTTCAGGTTCAGTTACAGCCGGCTCTTCCGGGGTTTCTTCTTCTTTAGTTACAACAATTTCTCTTGGAGCTTCCGGTTTCTTTTCCTCTACAGGTTCCGGTTTTGTACCACAGGATGCAAGAAGCACTAGAGCCATAGCACCACTAAGTGCAAGGATAATTTTCTTCATATTGACCTCTCTAATCTTTTTAAGATGAAAAAAGAATATTATTTACTATTATATTGTAGAAACTTAAAAATCACAATAAAAAAGTCTAAAACGTTTAATAAGATGTGTTACAAAATGATGCCGCGAAAATCTTCTAAAGTTCGGTATCCCTTGCGTTTCATAAAGGCTTCAAGCCCGTCTATGCATTCAATCATTGCCAGTGGATTTGCAAAGGTTGCCGTACCTACCTGGCAAAGTGATGCACCCGCCATAATGAACTCTACAACATCCTCCCATTTTTCAATTCCCCCTATAGCAATAACAGGAACCTGTTTTTCTTTTGGAAGTTTTTTGATTTCAGAACAAAGCTCGTAAATAAGTCTGACTGCAATCGGTCTTACAGCAGGACCTCCAAATCCAGCTTTGATTTTATCAAAAACCGGAACACCTTTTTCAATATCGATTGCAACACCCTGAAAAGAGTTACAAAGGCTTATGGCATCGGCACCTGCTTCAATGCAGGAAAGAGCTACTTCATT
>JABUUX010000388.1 GCA_021442965.1 Treponema sp. | reverse complement strand
ATTGGTTGTGCAATTTTAATGATTGTAAATTTATTTTCAAGCCCAAATAATGCAGGAAACCTTACAGATTATTCCGCGTTCATGCAGCTTGTTGAAGATGGAAAAATTGTAGAAGTTGATATTGGCGATAACTATATGATAGGTTATGGTCCTGTTAAACAGAATAAGCCTACATCATCTTCCAAATCTATTTTTTCTCTCTTAGCGCCTAAGACTTCGGAACGTGAAGAATATCGTACAGATACAATCGTTATTACAGAAAAAATACTGAATCTTTTAGATGAAAAAGAAATTCCTTATAGATTTAAAGTAAGACAGAATAGAGTATGGCTTTCACTTCTTATAAATTTCCTCCCATTTATTTTAATCATTGTATTGTATATTTTTATGTTCAAAAAAATGGGTGGTGGAAAAGAAGGCGGTATCGGTCTTTTTGGAATTGGTGGCAGCAGAGCCAAAGCTGTAGAAGAAGGAAAAGTAAAAACCCGTTTTTCTGATGTTGCCGGTGTTGATGAAGCTAAAGAAGAACTTGTTGAAGTTGTTGATTTTCTTAAATCACCAAAAAAATATACTGATATCGGTGGAAAGATTCCAAAGGGAGTTCTTCTTGTGGGGCCGCCAGGAACCGGTAAAACTCTTTTAGCCCGTGCTGTTGCAGGAGAAGCTGGTGTTCCTTTTTTCCGCATTTCCGGTTCTGACTTTGTTGAAATGTTTGTAGGTGTGGGAGCTTCCCGTGTTCGAGATCTTTTTAAACAGGCCAGGGAAAAAGCACCTTGTATTGTTTTTATTGATGAAATTGACGCACTGGGTAAAAACCGAATGAATGGATTTGGTGGCGGAAACGATGAACGCGAACAGACATTGAATCAGCTTTTGGTAGAGATGGATGGATTCGATAACGAAAAAGGTCTTATCATTCTGGCTGCAACAAACCGTGCTGATATTCTGGATCCTGCTCTTTTGCGTCCCGGTCGGTTTGACCGCCACGTTCCGGTAGAAAAACCAGATGTAAAAGGTCGTGAAGAAATTCTCCGCATTCACGCAAAAAATGTAAAACTTGATAATGACGTGGATTTTGAATCTGTTGCACACGGAACTACAGGGTTTGCCGGTGCTGATTTGGCAAACGTTGTAAATGAAGCTGCTCTGCTTGCAGTTCGTAACGGTCATAAAAAAGTTTCCATGTCTGATTTTAATGATGCCATCGATAAAGTAAGTATCGGGCTTAAGAAAAAAACTCGTAAAGAAAATGAAAAGGAAATGAAACTTGTTTCCGTTCATGAAACAGGACATGCAATCATAGGTGCTTTCACTCCTGATTATCCTCCTGTAAATAAAATTACAGTCGTTCCTAGAAGCCACGGAGTAGGAGGCTTTACTCAGTATCGTGAAGAAGAAGAAAAGAACTTTAAGACACGCAAGGATATGATAAATGAAGTTGATACACTTCTTGGTGGCCGTGCTGCTGAAGAAATAATTCTTGGGGATGTTTCTACAGGAGCTTCGAATGATATTGCCCGTGCAACAGAAATCATAAAACGAATGATTGTTGATTTTGGTATGAGCGAAAAATTCAAGAATATGACACTTGGAAAAGGCGTTCTTGGAAGTGCTTCCGGGGAACCTGTTCTGGTGCGTGAGTTTTCTGAAGATACACAAAAATTTATTGATGAAGAAATTGCACGTATAATGAACGACCGTTATAAGTATGTTCTTTCTGTTATAAAGGGTCATAAAACACTGGTTCAGTATATTTCGGATCGTCTGCTTGAACTTGAAACAATGGATGGAAAAGAATTCTACGATATTGTAAAAGCTGAAACTCATTGTCAGGAACTGGAGAGCAGTGCTCTTAAAAAGAAAGAAAGTAAAAAATCAGACTCAAAAGATTCTGACGGAGCAAAAGAAAAAAAAGTAAGCACTCGTTCAAAAAAGACGGTAAAAAAAACTGAATAGATTAATGCTGGATGGAAGAAAATGACAAAGGTTAAAAGAATATTGATTTTTGGTCTTTTTATGGCCGGATGCACATTTGGATTTGCCCAAAATATAACGACTGCAAGTGCATATTTTAAAACTGTTTCTGATTTTTATGCCGGTCTCAAGTCTTATGAAGCAGAATTTGAGATTACAATGTCAGTAACAGAAACTTCAGGTCATCTTTCTTTTAAAGCTCCTGATCTTTTGCGTCTGGATTTTACAAATCCTGAAGAGCAGGTAATAGTTTTTAGTTCAAATCTTCTTACAATTTATCTTCCGGGAAGTGCAGCTGTTCTTCAGCAGCAGGTAAGTTCTGATTCCAATGTAGGCACAATGGCTACTGCAAAAGGTCTGGAACTTATGAACCGGTACTATACTGTGGCTTATGAAATTGGTCAGGAGCCTGTTCCGTTTGAAGACGATCCTGAAGAAAAGGTAATGAAATTAATCCTTTATAAAAGAAGTACAGCGGAAGCATTTAAAAATATCAAGCTTTCTATATCGGCAACTACGAATTTAATAAAGAAAATAGAAGCTACAACAAATAATGGAGAAGTGTTTGTTATGAATTTCTTTGATTACAAATTGAATCCAGAAATTTCTGACCAGCGCTTTTTGTATGATGCACCTTCTTCGGCAAATACATATAATAACTTTTTGTTTTCGGAATAAAAAATGGACAGTTACGGCGAATTATTAAAAAAGGCAAGAGAATCCAAGAATCTTTCTTACGATACAATTGCAAGAGAGATTTCTATTGATAAAAAATATCTGGAAGGTCTTGAAGCAGAAGATAATGCTGCTTTTCCTGGCGAACCTTACATGATCGGTTTTTTGAAGAATTATGCTTTGTACTTGAATTTGGACGATGAATATCTTTTAAAGCTTTATCACAATAAGAAAATTCAAGAATCTCCTGTTCCTGAAGGACTTTTAGAAAAACCGGATACTCATAAAAAAGGACCTCTTGCCATAATTATTGCTGCAGCGGCAGTTTGTGTTATCACTGCTGTTGTTTTAACTATTGTATTAACCGGTAGAAAAAATGCAGAAGATGATGTTCTTGTTGTGGGCGGAAAGAAAATTCACCAGTATGAACTGACAACACAGAAATTCCAGAACAGACTTTATAAAGGCGACCAGCTCTATATTTCAACAGATGATGGTCAAAAGATGTGGCTTACTGTTTCATCGTGTCTAAAATCTTTTGGTATGGAAACTCCTTCAGGGGTTCTTTATACAGATTTGGCAGAAGAAGCTGAATATGATATTAACGGGGACGGAGAGTCTGATCTTGTTATTTACGTTTCTGATATTTCATCCGCAGATGAAAGTCGTGGAGCCGAAGTTAGTATTCTTCTTAGAAAAAGTTCAGCTATAGCGGGTCACAGTCTGTCTTCGGAAAGTATTCCAACTTTGGATGAAATTGAAAGTAAGCATCCTCAGGTAGTTATTCTTGAAGATAACCGTGCATATCCGTTTACAATTAATGCTGTATTCCGTGCGCCGTGTGTTTTCCGTTATAAGATTGATAACGAACAGAGTGTTGAAACTTATTATCCAAGTGGAGACCAGTTCTCTGGAAATATTCAGAATGTTGGTATTCGTATGTGGATGAGTAACAGTAATGCTGTTAAGTTCACTGTAATTGCAGATTCTAAACCTTATGATTTGGATTTGGGAAAAGCAGGTCAGGTTCTGGTTGAAGATATTAAGTGGGTATATGACAAAAACGACGGAACTTTCAAACTGGTGGTAATAGAACTTGATTAAGTTTTTTATTGATCAGCACGGTTGTGCAAAAAATCGTGTGGATGGAGAAATCCTTGCAACATACCTAAAAAAAGCTGATTATTGCCTCACATTTAATCCCGAAGAAGCGGACTTAATAATTATAAATTCCTGCGGTTTTATTAAAAGTGCTAAAGAAGAATCAATAAATGCAGTTATGCAGACAAAAGCAGCATATCCCGAAAAAAAGATTATTCTTACAGGATGCCTTGCTGAACGTTATGCAGAATTGTTTTCTGAATCTCTCCCTGAGTGCGACGGTATTATGGGAAACGGTGACCTTTCCAAAATTGTAGAAACTGCGGATTCTGTAATAAAGAATGAGCGCC
>JABUUX010000213.1 GCA_021442965.1 Treponema sp. | reverse complement strand
GTTCTTATCGACAAAGAGGGAGAAATTCAGGACCAGCTTGCAATCTCAAGCCATATGCCTAACTTTTGTTCTGTAAGTTTCCCGAATGATGATACCCTCAAGCAGGTAATCAGCCGTGCTGAAGAAAAAGACCTTATGGTGGCTGTTGTTCACAATCACCCGAGCGGAAATGTTGAAGCAAGTGATTATGATAAAACTCTTACTGAAATTCTTGAAAGAATAATGAAACCTTATGCACATCCCACAAGGTTTGCAGGTCACATTATCCTGGATCATGACAGTTTCAATCTGTATTCGGTTCAGAGTGGAAAATGGGAAACTGTAACTCCAATGGTTGCAGCAGAAACAGACCGTCTTACGCAGGAGAAAAAAACTGAATGGGCAGACCTTGATGTTTGTGGAACAAGTGCATTGAAACGTGCAGCACGAAAAATCAATGATACCAACAACTGGAATGATGATTTTATCCCTGTTGCTTTCACAAATGCCGACAGAAACATTTCTGCAATTCAGTATTACAGCAAAGATTTCTTTAACAGTAAATCGGAAGATGTTCGCCTTGAACTGGAACTTTCTGCAAAAGAAGCTGGAGCTGTAAGTGCTTTCCCTGTTGTAACTGATGCTCTTTGGAACAAACTTACTCCTGAAGAACAGCAGAAAATGGATGCAACAATGAAAAACCATGTTCAGAACAATGCGTTTACTGATGCTGCAATCAGCACTTATACAACTACTGAAAAATGGAATCTGAACCCGGGTAAAAACTTCTATTCTGACTTCCGTAATAAATCAGAACAGAATCCTGAAATTAAATCTACTTGGGAACCTGAAATCAACAATAAGCTTTTCCCTGACAGACAGGAAGAAAAGAAACATAAAAGGGATGATATTGAACGATAGTCTCTTTTAATCTATACAGAAGTCGTTATTCAATTTTCTTGAGTAACGGCTTCTGTTTATTTCTTAGCGGAGTACTTAAATATGGAAATAAACAAACAAAAATCTCTTGAAAATGTTAAGGACACAATTTCAAATCTGGATATTTCAAATGTTCCTGAAGAAAAAATTGACGAACTAGAAAAGTTAATTTCTATAATCAAAGAACTGGCTTCACGTCCTGACCATAAAGAAGAAATTGAAAAAGTCGAAGACACTAATTTGGTTGAAGAATCTATTCAGCAGTTTGAAAATCATTCTAAAAATGAAATAAAAGAACAAACAAATGTAATAGAAAAACAACTTGAAAAAACAGATGGTTCTCTCCCACCCTTTGCAGTTATGACAAAAGATGGACTTAAAAGTTTTGAAAATATGAAGGTTAGTTATTTCGATAAAGAGAAAGGGAAGTATTACCTTGAAGACGGCAAAAACCGGCTTGTACTTCCCGCAGCAACTTATCTGACACTCATAAATCCTGAAACTTTAAATGCCCAGCAGTCTGATAAAATAAATACTATTGAAGTAACAGAAAACACTCCGGCGTTTGTTCAGGGGAAAACAAAAATTCCAGAGTTTGCGATAATAACAAATCATGGGTTGGAATCTTTTAAGGAGATGAAACTTGAGAAGTTCAACAAGGCTGATAATTCCTATGTAATTTCTAATGGAGATACAACTATGACTGTATCAGATTCCACTTTCAAAGAAATTACAGCTCCAGACAGATTCCAAAAAGAATTTACTGATAAAACACCTAAAATCGAAAAACTAATTCAAAGCCAGTATGATGATTTTTTTAAGCCAAGAGACAATACAGCATACAACTTCCGTCATAATCTGGCGGTATATTGTCGAAAAGAAGCAAATTCTCCTTTGGATGCCTTACGAATCAGTAAAGAAATTATTGGACGAATGAGCAAAGATGAACAGGCTAAAACCAGACTCATGCTGAATCAGATTAAGAAAGAAGATGAAACCATAAACCAGTTTTTAATAGGTTCTTATATGGAAGCAATCAAAGAAGTACCTTTGAATGAACAATATATCAAAGATAATTTTCCTGATAAAAAGATTGCCCGCCCATTCTATGACACACTTACTGATAAAGGGGCTCTTGTTGACCGTAATTCAACACTTAAAGTTGGAGATACGATTTCAAATCTTTCGTTCAACGTAGAGAAAGTTTTTGGAGTCGGTAAAGAAAAGCTCGTGCAGGATTTGACCGTAATATCAGCCAGCAAGGAAGGTAACAACGTCATTCTTATGGACAAAAATAAATCCTTCTATGAAGTCCCTCGTGACAAACTTTTAGAAGGTTATAACAAGCAGCAGCAGAAACAGCAAAAAACAGAAAAGAAACATCAAATGAAAAATTCAATTGAAATTGGAAGATAAAAAAAGCAGGCACTTTGTCAAACCTTTGGATGGGAGGGGTTAAAAGGTATCATCAGGCATTGTGTCTGCTTTTTCATTATCGGAAGGTCTTATTGATTTTTGAAAAACTTTGAAGACGGTTTAAAAAGAATTTTGAATCTGTTCTCCATAATAATTTTTTCTCTGGTTTTTGGATTAAAAAATTCAGTGCGTGTATTTTTCTTTTTAGAAAAACTACCGAAACCGCGAAGTTCAATAACATTATCAGACATAATCTCATCGCTTAAAACATCGAGGAATGATTCAAATATTATATTCAGATTCTTTTTTGAAAAGGTTATTTCCTTAATTCCATTAAGAGAACATTCATTATAAACACGCGATATTATGTCTTTTTTTACTTTTTTATTCATAAGTCACCTTATAATCCTTAAACAATAATGTTCTTTATTTGGTTTGATATTTCATTTACAAGTTTCAGATTCGCTTTTTCTACAAACTTAGGAAATTTTCTCTGTATCATCCTAACACCTGCGGTCAGAATATCACATTTTCCATCTTTCATTTCAACACAAAAAAAAGCAGAGTTCTCAGCGTTCCAATTTGATTCGCTCAATACCAGATAAGTCTTTCCCAAAAACAAAACAATTTCTCCCTTGTTGGGATATTCCACTTCACCGTCTATAAAAAACTCTATAGGATCTGTTCCTTCAAGTGCTGCCTGACGAATCATATTTATAGTTGGAAGTGCACGATGATTTACAAAAAGATTTTTGGCAAAGGTATCAGATAAACCAAAATGTTTCCCCTGTTCCATCCAGTCATATCTGTGTTTCTTTATAAAAGACGGATTGATTTTAGGATTCCATGCTTTTATTGTGTTTCTTTCATATGGAATTTTTTCGTCTTCAAAATAAAACCAATCAATATACGGGATATATGGCAGAAGATTGCAAATAATAGAATAATTCGGAATACAGTCGCCGACTGCAATTTTATATATAGTTGATAATGGCAGATTCCGTTCAAGGCACCATTCTTGGAGATGTTTTCCCTCTAATATATCAGACAGTGTTTTAACTGCATATGTTTTTCTTTCGTTCATTCTTTCTTTTTTCCCCAATAAAAGAATTATACAAATTTATGACTGTGCTTTTCTTTGCTTTATTCAACCTTACCAAAGTTGCAAATTTATACCAGAAGATTCGAGGCATTTTAAAAGTGGCGATTTCATTTATTCTGCACAGAACTTTAAGCATCCTGTCTAACGTCCTGAATGCTGTACCTTTTGCAGAAAGTAAAATCACAACATCTTCTTCAACTCCAGGAAGATTTGATTTCTCTCCCACCCCTTTCCACCGACTTATAATATATGCTCTTTTTAATTCCCCGAAGTAATAGAATAAAACTACAGGTTTATCTCCCCAGAAAGAATAAACAGTTTCATGGATATTTTTCTGTCTAGGAACATCAATCTGAAGTCCTTTAGCATAAAGTTTATAAGCAAATGATTCATCAAGTGGCACACTAATAGTAAGTTTTTGAATCATACAATTATTATACAAATTTATTTTCTGTCTGTATATACTAAAACTTTTGATGTAATACTTGAAAATTATTTCTAAATATTCTATACTTTCATTATCAAACGTTACTTGTCTGCCCGATGAGGATAGTTTGAAAGATAAAGAAGAGTTTTCAAGACTCGACCCAGACAGTTCACATAAAATCTATTGGCTTGCCGTACTAAACTGGCTTGTTCCAATCTGCCTTGTAATAACAGGCTTAATAAT
>JABUUX010000084.1 GCA_021442965.1 Treponema sp. | reverse complement strand
AACCTAAGGAAATTAAAGAATACTTAAGAATTAGAGATCAAGTAAATATAAATCCTAATCGTGTTTTTACTTCCTGATTTTATGCTCTTGGAAGTATTTATATGTATGAAATGTTTAAAGGACAAAACATCATTACAGATAGACATATAGTTTCTAATTATGCTTGAAGTGGTGACAAAACAAACGGAGAAGTTTATGATTTGTTAATCAAAAAGATTGGTAAACCAAAACTTACAGTTATTTTATATGCTCCTTCTATAGAAATTGGCAAACGTCTTAGAACAAGAGATGTTAATGACTCTGATATTAAAAAAGTTAATAAGTCAGAAACAATTTATAAAAAGATGATTTCATTCTGCAAAGCTAAAACCCTTGATTCATTTGAATGTATTTCTTCATTACTTGATGATGAAAAAATTATTCAGAAATTAAAAATGTTGAAGGATAATTCTACAGTTTTTTTGGACAAAATAGATTTGGTTTCTATTGATGTTCAGAATGAAATTATTGGATTATTTGAAACTGAATGGTTTAGTAAAAAAAATATACTTTTTATTTCCGGATCCGAAAAAAATCTGGAAGAGATTGCTCAAAAGGGTACATTTTCAATGAAACTGGCTTATCGGCTTGGATTGGTTAAAGAGAATGTTTGTTCTCTAAATGAAATCAAATCCGGTGCAAAATCAATGGCCTGGATTATTCTGAATGACTCAAATATTAAGTCTGGTAAGAATATAAAAGGTTTTTCTGAAGCCGCATTAAATCTTATTGAATCGCATTATTGGAAAAACGGTGTTTTTGAACTTAATGCGGCAATAGATTGGGCTGTATCCGCTTGTGAAACAGAATATATTTCTGAAGAAAATCTTCCGTTTATAAATTCTGTTTCAAATGATATAAATGCTGTTGTTTTGGAATCTTTAAGTGAGGATAAGACAATGAAAACAGCTTTGGATTCTTTTAAGCGTTATTACGTTACAAAGATTCTTGAAGAAAATGGTAATAATCAGACTCAGGCTGCAAAAATCCTGGGGCTTCAGCGGACTTATGTTTCCCGTTTGTTGAACGAACTTAATATTCGCTGAAAAAACGAAATATTTTCGAGGATAAAAATGGCAGAAAAAGAAAAAAAATCATCTTCAGAAAAATTAAATAGTTTTCTTGAAAAAAACAGAATCTGGCTTCTTTCTGTATTGGGTGTTGCTGTTGCAGTTGTTGTTGTATATGCAGTTCTTGTGACTGTAAATGCAAAATCTAATGAAAAAGTGCTTTCTGAAATTGATGAAATTACTTATGTATTTACAAAAGATTTTTCAAGTCTTGAAGAGTCTGAAATTGAAAACAGAAGAAATGTTGCTATGGAAGCTTTGACACCTTATTTGAAAAAAAATGGTGTTGGTGGTGTTCGTGCTAATATGCTTGCTGCTGATCTTTCATTTCAGAAAAAAGACTATTCATCTGCAATGGAATATTATAAAAATGCAGCTGAAAAGGGTAAGAAGTCTTATACAGCTCCTTTATCATATTATAATATGGGAGTTTGTGCTGAACAGTTAGGAAATCTTTCAGAATCAAGTGAGTATTACAAAAAAGCTGCAGATTCAGAAGGCTTTATTCTCAAATCTCATGCTCTTTTTTCTTTAGGTCGTGTATATGAAGCTCAGAAAGATTTTGAAAAAGCAAATGAGTTTTATACCACACTTATAAACAGTGCTCCTGATGATTCGTGGGCAAAAATGGCTAAGACCAGAGTTATTGATCTTAAAGTTAAGGGACAAATTCAGTAATTTTCGATTTTTGTTAGTTATATGAAAGCATCCTGTAAGAAAGTTCAACGCATAATATTTTCTTTTATTTTTACAGGATGCTTTTTGTTTTTAAATACATCTTGTGGGCTTGATTTAGTTTATTATATATCATCTCCATTAACTTATTATCATCAACCCGATTATAATACAACATATGCGGATCGTTATTTTGAATTTGCTACTAATGAAATTAATGATTTCAATGATTTTGTATTTTTGGGAACTGAAATATATTATAAAATCTATTCAAGGTACGATGATGCATCTTCTACATCAGATTTAGTTTCAGAAAAAGATAATCTTTATTCACTTTCAGTTTCTGATAACAGTACTTCTGCTGCAATTAAAATGATTGAAACATATAAGTTTCAGCCTCTTTATTGTTATGATTCTTCAAGAAACAGTAATGTTTCATGCTTAATTCCATTTACAGGCGAAAATAAACGTGTTTATATCAGACTTACAGATTATCAGGATATTTCAGATTATAGAGCACGTGTTTGTTATAAAACAAATAAAGAGGAAGTTGAAATTGGTTCTTTTCCTGTAAGGCGTAATACGAATTTTACAACTTTTAATTTTGGCAGAACAGGAGATAAAGATAAAAAACCTGAAAAAGGTGAATCTGAGCCTGATATTTCATATACAAATTTTGAACCTTCAGGTGATAATGTTTTTTATGTGGCTCTTTTTGCAGTTGCTGTTGGTCGAGATATGTATTATACACAATATTATTCAAATATTCTTTATCTGGGATGTGTTCCCATTAATGTGCTTGAAAAGGATAATTAAGAATATAGATCAATTCTTCTATTTTTATAGTATTTTAGAAAAAAATTAGAAATATTGCATAAGACTTGTTTTTTTGATAATATTAACTATTGTAATAATTATTTTTTAATAAATAATATTTTTATTTCGGATCTGGTAATTTATCAATTAAACTTTTTTTTTTAAATAATTTTGTATCTTTAGAATATCCTTTTTCTAGCTCATTTTCGCAAACTTTCGTCTCAGTTAATAATTCACATTTATTTGATTCGGTAAATTTTCTACATAATTCAGAACCATAATTATCTGGTAATTCATAAACTATAATATTTTTTTCTATACCTCCTGTTATAACAACAGATTTAGACTTACTAAAATATATTCTATTAACTGTTTTTTTATTCTCATATAAAACACATTCAGCAAAAGTTTTAAAATGAGTTAATATTTGAATTGAACCATTTCCTAAAGCTATTAATAATTCTTTTTTTCTTGGATTATAGCAAATATCTTTTATTTTATAAGGATAATTCCCAATAATCATTTTTGTTATTTTTTGAGTTGTATTATCAATAATTTTAGTTAATATTGTTGTAAAAATAAGTTGTAATTTAACTACTTTTTCTGAATTTTCCAAAGATAATTCAAAACTAATTACATTTATATTTCCATTTTTATCTCCTATAAAAATATAATTTTTTTCCCAATTAACATTTAATAAAGTTATATTATTTAATTGAGTTGAATATACATATAACAAATTTACACATTTATTTTCGTTGTTTATTGTTCCAATTGATAATTTTCCAATCATATCAATATAAATTGCAAAATCATTCAATGTCTCGTATTTATCCTTATAACAAAATCCACATAAATCAAATTGACTTCCAGGAATAATATTTCCAATTTTTTCTGAATCAATTAAATTTACATAAATTCCTATATCTTTCATAACAGTAGAATAAATCAATTTTGAGATAGGATTAAATCCTATATTATTTATTTTACTTTTTTTACTACTTATTTGAATATTATTTTTTGCTTGTAATATTTTATCATCTTTTATTTGACTTAAATCTTGTGGTAATTCAAATACATCAATAAATCCATTATAATATCCTACTAACAAGTAATTATTATCTTCTGATAAACAAAAACAAGATACTTCTGAAATAGTACTTATTTTATTAATTAATTCATATGATTTGTCTGAACTATTTTTATCCTTGAAATCTAATTTATAAAAAATAATTTCACCTCTATCTTCAGGTTTTTTCCAAAATTGCATTTTATTTAACGTATTCATTGATAAAAGATTTCGCTCTGTATCTACTGCACAACCTACAATTAATATATCCTCTTTCTCTATAAAAGTGAGTTCACTTACTTCAAATTTTAAATCATTTATTTTAAATTTCAATTTAGGTTCATTTTTGTTAATATCTTCATAATGGTTTTCTAAATTAAAAAAATCAATGAAATATTTAGAATTAAAAATATCACCACGATACGATATACCTGATATAAATTC
>JABUUX010000259.1 GCA_021442965.1 Treponema sp. | reverse complement strand
TTTTTATGGGGGTAAATTATGAATCATTTCAAAATCAAATTTTTATTTCTCTTCAGCACTATTATTTGTTCTGTATTTTTATTTTCATGCACGGGGCTTATGAGTAAAAACTCCGGAATTATTTCAATAACGCTTCCGGAAAGTAAAACTCAAAAAAGCATTTCTGAACTCCAAGCCCGTCTTACTGCCAGTGATATAGAGTCTTACAAAATCACTCTCTGTGATTCCAATGAGACTCCTTCAAAGGTTATCTATGGAAATCCAGGACAGACTATAAGCATTGATAATTTATCCCCGGGGGAATATATCATTGAACTTGAAGCATACCTACAAATTGACGCTCAAAATATCCTCATTGCTAAAGGTAAAAGCGGAATCTGTTCTGTAGAAGCAGGAACCTCCACCGATATTTCTGTAATCTTAAAAGGGATTTTCCCCGAGATTCTTTCTCAAAGAATTTTCCGCCTTCTTGTGCCAGACTGGGAAACAATTTCATCTTACGAAATTCCTGAAGGCGTTCACAAAATTGAGGCAGGTGTTTTTGCAGGCTGTAAAAATCTAACTTCGGTAAAAATTCCAAACGGGGTTGTAAGTGTTGGGAACTATGCCTTTATGAACTGTGAAAAACTGACTTCTGTTACAATTCCTGATTCCGCAGAAATTATTGAGTACCAGGCTTTCCTTGGATGTAAAAACCTTAGCTTTAATCTATCTTCTTCAAATCCTTACTACTCAGTTTCTTCTGACGGAAAAATACTTTTGAACAAAAACGGAAATAGAATTCTTTTCTGGCCGAGTGCTCAGGGAGAAATCATCTTCCCAGAAAAAATCGATGACAATGAAATTACAGAAATCGGAAATAATCTGTTCGCAGAAAATCAAACCATTACATCCATCATTATTCCAAATAATATTACTAAAATAGGAAACGGTGCTTTCAGCCAAATGCCAAACCTGACAAACATTAAAATTGGCTGTGGGCTTGAAGAACTGAACGGCAGCATTTTCCGCGGCTCCTACAACCTTACGTTTGAGCCTGAACCAGACAGTTTATTCAATACTTCAGAGGACGGAAAAATGCTTGTTTCAAATGAGTTCACTGTCCTTGTTTCTTATCCAAGTGCCTCTGGTGATTTTTCTTTGCCATTTGAGGCTACAGAAATTAAAGAAGAAGCTTTAGCACAGTCAAATCCAGACAATCCTTTACTTTCTGTTACAATTCCATCTACTGTTTCAAAAATCGGTCCGAATGCATTTTCATGGAATGAAAAACTAACTGACATTGTTTTTGAAAACAGTTCTTCTTTTTGGGATATCACAGAACCTGAATCTTCCACTTACATAACAACAATTACTGTAAAAGACAGCAAGTCCAACGTAAAAGCCCTTACAGAAACTTACTCAAAATACACCCTGCAAAAACTTCCTATGAGTCCGCTTTACATTTCTGTTGTATTTGAAAATGACTCCGATTACGAAGTAACCGTAACACCAAATACTTCAGGTTCGCTCTCTACAGAATTTACATTCCAGTCCACAAACTGCCCTTCTGATGTTTCAATTTCAAAAATCATTATAGACAGTCTTATAGAAATTGAAGGCAGCAGTTTTACTCCAAATAATTATGAACTGACTACAGGAAATCATTCTATTCTTGTTATGTTTACCGACGGAAACTCAGCTCACTTTACAATGACTGTTTCTGAATCTAACTGAAAGGAGTGCATAAATGAAAACGAATACAAACAAATTAAAAAATAAAATTTCACTTCTTTTGATTGCTTTTTTACTGGCTTTTACTGCGGCCTCATGTTCAAATCCATTTACAAACACTGAAGAATCAGAAACAGGGCTTGCTTACATTTCAATCTGTGCCGGAACATCCAGAACTATCCTTCCCGATTACAATGATATGAGTATGTTTACTTCTTTTGTTTTAACAGGAAAAACTCAAAACGGAATTGCTGAAAAAACTATTGCAACCTGGACAACAAAAGATCAAATGACAAGCTCTTATATTGGAGTAAGCCCGGGAACCTGGACTTTCACTCTGACTGCCACTTATGAAAGCGGGAACGAATCATTAGTTTTTTCAGGCTCTGTTACAGAAACTTTAGAAGCAGATTTTGGAACAACTCTCTATTTTACACTTTCACAAACAAGCACCACTCTTTCCGGTGAAGGCTCCTACGACTTCAAAATTTCTTTTCAAAACTTATCCAGCAATAAAATAGACACTGTAAAAGCAAAGATTTTTAAAGTTGAAAATTTTCCTAAAGGAACTCCGGAAGAAACCATTACTTATGACTGTAACCAAAATACATATTCACGTGCTTCTGCTTCCACTCAAACAGTTTCTATTAACGGCAAACTTAATCCCGGTACTTACGTCCTTTCAGTTTCTTTCTTCCGAACCAGTAATGGAAATAGTTACGAAATAAAATCGGGATATGCAGAATCATTTGTCGTTAAATCCAAAGTTACTACAAAAAAAGAAATCAGCATTGATTCTTTGGAATCAACAGAAATTTTGAATTACAACTTCCCAACTGATTTAACCGAGATTTCCGGAAACCTTGTTTATACAATAAACTATACACAAAAAATCGTTCTTCCTACTTTCAAAGATTTATGTTTTAAAAAGAATACCACAGAATATGTTCTTTTAGGTTGGACTGATTCAAATAATACCAGTATCACAGGCTGGGAAGCCGAATCTTCTATTCCAGGTAAATTAACTCCTGTGCTGGCTGAACTTACTTCCATTAGCAATGCAGAAGGAATATACTCCACTTCCTTCAGGCTTAAACGAACTGAAGAACTTGAAGTAAACCTCCCTGCAAGTGGAACATGGGCTTCCCTTACAGGATATGTTTCTATTACACCAGATACTTCAGGTAACACCTATAAACTTACAGTTTCCAGTTCTGCTCCAAGTTCAGGGGACTGGGCAGACGTAATATATAACAATAATAATCAGGCTTTTTACGTTTATATCAGCGACAACATTGTATTTTCAGATGAAACTTTAATAAACAATCACAAAAATTATAAATACATCACCTCCTTTACCGTGCCGTACGGATTTACAAAAATCGGTAACCTGGCTTTTTCTTATGCAGACAGTCTTTTACAAATCAAGCTTCCGTCAACAATAGACGGCATAGGTACAGGATGTTTGGGTTCTGATTCTGCCACTTTTACAGCTCCTTTGTTTGCAGTTAATTTTCTTAAAACAGAAAACCAAACATTTGCATCAAAAATACAGGCGGAAAATGATACTTTTGATGCAGAAGAAAAAACTGAATATAAAAAATTCTGTGAAACACAAAACCTTTCAAATATAGTTTTTGACTCCGACGGAAATATCACAAGCCTGAAAATCCCTGAAGGATACAAGACAATAGGACCAAATCTGTTTTATGAAGATGAATACATTACAAAAGTTACATTCCCTTCTACCACAAAAAATATTCTTCAAAACACTTTGGTACAGTGCCCAAATCTTACTTCTGTTATAGTTCTTGCAGAAACAGTACCGAGTCTTGGAACAGGCGGAATAACTTTGAATAATGACTCTGCAAAAATTTATGTTCCGGAAAACTCTGAAGAAAATTATAAACAACTGTGGGAATCTATCATCGGTCCGAAAATCTTTGGAGCAGACTTTACAAAAGTGACTCTTGTTTCCGGATCTGATTTTCAATCAGCATTAAATACACTTACGAACAATTCATTAAGCCACATAACTTCACTGGAATTCGGCTTAGCTTCGGACAATGATTTCAATACATTAATATCATCTCTTACATTAGCCCCTGTTGATGTAAGTGCAAGTGGAAGCGGTGAAGCACTGGCTTATTACAACGAAACAACCGAGGCTGTTTATATTGCAGCCTTAGAAGATAAACAGGGCTTTTGCCTGAATGAAGACTGTGCCGAAATGTTCTGGGGATTTTCTTCATGCGAACAGATTAAAGGTTTAAATTATGTAGATTCTTCTAACACAACAAGTTTTTCATTAATGTTTCAGTCTTGCGAAAATCTAACCGAGCTTGACCTTTCAGGCTTTGACACAAAAAATGCAGAAGCTATGGACCAGATGTTTACTAGCTGCTATGCCCTTACAAGTCTT
>JABUUX010000112.1 GCA_021442965.1 Treponema sp. | reverse complement strand
ATTTCTTTGAGTTGTGATTTTACGTCTGCCATAGGGGTAGTATAGTGGAATGAAAGATATTAGTGAATATTTAAAGTGAAGTTGAAAAATATCATAACGAAGGTTAAAATTAAAATAGAAGTTGTTGACTTATGAGAATAAAATTTTTTCTTTTTTGCTTAAGTTTTTTAATTGTATTTCAATCCTGTTTTTTAAAAAAAGAAACAGAAATTCTACTTTCTGATTCAGATCCTCTGGCACTTAGTGTTGATGTTGAATGGGCTGTTGTAACAGATCCTTATGCAACGTTTAGGGTAAATAAGGAATGGGATTCACAAGATACAGGTCATGTAAAAAAAGGCACTGTTCTTAAAGTTGTAGGATATTCTTTTTCTTCTGAACATGAAAAATGGGTAAAGTTTGAAGATGGGTATCTTCCTCAAAAAAGTGTTGTTGTTTATTCAAATAAATATCAGGCTGATACAGAAGCCCGTAAACTTGAAACAAAATGAGTCTGATTATTGCTGAGATTGGAACCAGTCACGAAGGTTCAGCTGAAAAAGCAAAACGGATGATAGACCAATGTGCAGAGAGTGGTGCAGACTGTGCAAAATTTCAATGGGTATATGCCGATGAAATACTTCATCCTAAAACCGGATATGTAAATCTTCCAACTGGGAAAATTCCTCTTTATGAAAGATTCAGACAGCTTGAATGTCCGGTTTCTTTTTATAAAGAAATGATTGATTATACTCATTCAAAAGGGCTAAAATTTTGCTGTTCTCCCTTTGGTGTAAAATCACTTGAGGAATTGCTTTTATTAAAACCTGACTATGTAAAAATTGCCTCGCCCGAGCTTAATCATTTTCCAATGTTAAAAGCTTTAGCCGCTTACAGAGATAATCAGAAAACTCTTGGTGAAAATCTTGTTCCTGTGATTCTTTCAAGCGGTGTTTCAAAAATGGAAGATATAGAAAAAGCTGTTCATATTATTGGTACTGAAAATGTTTCACTTCTTCATTGTATAACTCAGTATCCTGCCCCAGAAACAGAATATAATTTGAATGTTATAAAAACTCTAAAAAGAAAACTAAATATTGAAATAGGGGTTAGTGATCATTCTTTGGATCCTGTTCTGGTTCCTGTTTTATCAATAGCCTGTGGTGGTTCCATAATTGAAAAACATATTACTCTAAGCAAAAAAACAATGGGGCTTGATGATCCTGTTGCTCTTGAAGGAGAGCAGTTTGCTCTTATGGTTCACTGCGTACACCAGGCAGAAGCTGTTATGAAGCGCTATGGGAATAAAGGTTTTGATTATGTGGTAAAGCAGCTTTCAGAAAATGAAACAGTCCGTACTTCTATTTCTGTTTCTGAAGCAGAAAATAAAATAAAAACTATTCTTGGAGATGGAAATAAAAAACTTGCTCCTTCAGAAGAGGCTAATTACGGACGTACGAACCGTTCTATTCATTTTATGAGGGATATGAAAAAAGGTGAGGTTATTTCAAAAAATGATATTTCTGTTTTACGGACTGAAAAAACTTTGACCACGGGAATAAGCCCTGAGTTTTTTGATGATGTTATTGGTCGTAAATTAAAAAAAGATGTTAATGATGGTGAAGGTCTTTTGTTTGAGTTTTTGGAATGAAATTTGATGATTAGTTTAGTTTTTGCGTCAGGCACTGAAGCGGTGCGAAGCAAGACACCGTAATGAACAAAGTGAGTAAGGTGGCCGAGGGTACCGAGCCGCGTAAGCGCCGACGGGGGCGAAGCCACCGGGACGCCCTAAAATTACATCAGTTGTTCAAAAGCATAACGAACAAGATTAACAAACTGCTGGCGCATAACGTCATTCATCATAATGTCAGCTGCCGCTTTAGTAAATTCTTCTTTTGCTGTTTTTTGAATTTCTTTGATTTCTGAAAGAGAAAGCGGGAGGCGTTGCCCAATCATAAGGTTTTCAAAATCTTTGCTTCTGAACGCAAAGGGACCTGCAAATGCAAGGCTGATACTGGAGATGGAGTTCTTTTCGGTGTTAGCTATGAAAGCAAAGGATGCCGAATTTTCTGTTAGCCCGTGTTCAGGACCAACCCGTTTGAAAATTGAAACTTCTCCGTCATTTAGAGGCACTCTGAAGTTTTTTACAATAAAACCATCTGGAATATTTTTGTAATTAAGCAGGGTGAGCGTTTTTGTTTCATTCTGGCTTGTTATTTCTATTTTTGTATCTAAGGCCAGTAAAGGTGCAAAAAGGGTAAGATTTTCAGACGGATTTAGAATGTTTCCTCCTAAAGTTGCCATATTCCGTACTGTTGGATTTCCAACTGAAAGGATTGCGTCATAAAGAAGTTTAGGTAAATGATTTTCTCCAAGGTTCAGGATTTGAGAAAGTGTTGCTCCAGGTCCAATGTCCAGATATTTTTCATGGCGTTCTATGCGGCATAAATCTGGAATTGATCTTATAGAAATAAATTTTTGTGGAAGATTTTCTACTCGCGTACAACCTCCAAGTATTGTTAAATCTTTTGTGGTGTTAACAAGATAGAGGAGCTCAGTGATGTTCTTTGCAAAAAATACATTTCTTTCCATTAGTCCAATTCCATTTATTTATTTACAAATAATCAGTTTTTATTTGAAGTGTTGTACGCTTTCATTGCATAAATGATGCCGTTGATAAGTGTGTCTAAGTCTGTGCAACAGGGAGCAAGATTTTTTAAGTAAACTGCAATGTCTTCTCTTGTAAGATTCTGCTTAAGACAAAGAACTTGATATGCGGCAAATATTTTTGCAGAATTGCAGTATCCGCAAAGATTTATATCTGCTTTTTTGAAGCCTGAAATTATTGCATTGTATTCTTCTGTTTTTGTAAAATACTCTAAAGTGATTATCTCAGAACCTTTAATAATTGAAACGGGTATTTTACAGGATGGTACAGGGTTTCCGTCTAAAAGAACAGTGCAGGAACCGCAGTACCCTTTAGCACATCCTGTTTTTACAGAAAGACATCCCTGATTCCTTAGAACACTTAAAAGGGATTCTTCGGGTGCACAATCCAAGATGAGTTTATTTGAATTAAGCGTCAGGGGTATTTTCATTTTTTTCATCCTCCCTGGATTTTTGTTCCTGGGTATTTTCAAACTCACGAAGTTTTATAAGTTCAAATAATTGACTTTGACTTACCGGCAGTGTGTTTATTTGTGTGAGCAACGCAAGTGAAAGGGCAGAAGAAAAAGCCGCAGGAATTGTATTATGAACCAACTCTCCAATCTGTCCGGGTTCATTGTCTGATTCAATAAAGTCTATATGAAATTTATCACATTGGAGTGTCTGATTTTCTACAAGTGTTGTCAGTTCCTGTAGAATTGCAAGTTTGGTTGTTCGTTCTGCGGCTTTTTTGTCAAAGACAGTACCGCAGTTAATTGCCATCCAAATTCCTTTTATTTTTTCTCCGTAAGTGTAAGGGTCCATTTCAACTTCTACAACGGCAGATGCAAAACTTGTGGTATGGAATGGTTCCCCTTTAAATGAATCATTATTCCATTTATTTTTTTGAGCGGAAGTAAGCTGTTTTTTTACTTTTATAGGTACTGGATCGTGAAATCTTTTTTTCTGAATATCAATACAGCATTTTTTTAATAAAGATGTCATTACAGAAATGTTGGAACTAATTTCTTCCGGCATATTAGGAATTTCATCAGACGGAAAAACTGTATTTATCTTTATAGCCGAAGGCTCAGTTTCAAGTATACTTGCAGCAGTTTTTTTCCAAATGCTTTCGACTATTGGAGACGGTTTTATGCAATGGATTTCTATGTCTTCTGCGCTGTTAAATATTACTTCTATTTTTTGGTCACAGGAATAGATTGTGTTACCAAAATATCCTGAACCTTCGTAAGCACATGAAAAACCAATACCGCGTAGTGGTATTGCAAAGAATGATTCATTTTGTTTACTGGCTCTTCTGTTGGCATTAATTTTAAAACTGAAGAATTTTCTTTTGAAATCACTTGCTTTTAGAACTGTTGAAAAAATATCAGACAGTTTTGTCTGATAAATATAAAATGGAAATTTTTTTGATTTGTCCTGACTGTTTAATAATCTGAATTCATCAGGGTGAATGTGAAGTTCTTCTGATATTTGCTGTATGTGAGCTTC
>JABUUX010000219.1 GCA_021442965.1 Treponema sp. | reverse complement strand
TTAGTTTTTCAAAAACATCAGTTGTATTCATCAATATTTCCTTTTGTATTAATCTCTAAAATATATATTATTTTACTAATTGTGTCCATTAAGACAAATTACATATAATCTTTAAGTTCATTTGCACGTCGAGGGTGTCGAAGCCTTCGCAATGCTTTAGCTTCAATTTGTCGGATACGCTCTCGGGTAACATCAAAATATAAACCAACTTCTTCAAGAGTAAGCGAATAACCATCTTCAAGTCCAAATCTCATCTTTAAAACTTCCTGTTCTCTAGGAGGCAAAGTTGATAATACTTTTTTTAGCTGTTCCTGAAGCATTGTGTAAGCAGTCTGATTTGCTGGATTTTCAACATCTTTATCTTCAATGAAATCTCCTAAAAGAGAATCTTCCTCTTCTCCTATTGGGGTATCAAGTGATATTGGTTCTCTTGCAACATTTTTTACCTGTTTTACACGAGTAAGAGGCCATCCAAGCTGTTGAGCAATTTCTTCATCAGTTGGTTCTCGTCCAAGTTTCTGCATTAACTGACGGCTTTCACGAACAACTTTATTAATCTGTTCAATCATATGAACTGGAACACGAATTGTTCGAGCCTGATCAGATATTGAACGAGTTATAGCCTGACGTATCCACCAAGTAGCATAAGTAGAAAACTTAAATCCTTTACGATATTCAAATTTTTCAACAGCTTTAATTAGACCGATATTACCTTCCTGAACAAGGTCAAAGAACTGAAGTCCACGGTTTGTGTATTTTTTTGCGATAGAAACAACAAGTCGAAGATTTGCTTCAATAAGACGGTTTTTAGCTTTTTCCATCATTACGCGTCCTTCTTCAATCTTTTTTGCCATTTCAAGAATTTCATCTACACTATTTTCAAATTCAAATTCTAACTTATGTAGTTTTCTGTCAATTTTTTGAATCTGTGTATAAACATCTCGAATTTCTTCTGATGTCATATTCAATTCATTTTCGAGTTTAGCAGCTTGAGATTTTATAGAAATTTTACGTCCCAAAGCACGAAGTTCTGACGCATTTTTAATGCGCAAATCCTTCATCTTTTTTTCTTGTTTTGAGTGATATTCATCAATTTTAATTGTTGCCTCTCGGAATTTTTGAGTAAGCTTATCAAGTTCCTCTGTCTGAATATCAATTTCTGCTAATTTTGGCTGAATTTTTTCTCTTAATTCAACAAGCTGATCATTTTGAAGAATCTTAATAGACTGTTCTGTTTCAAAAAGCTGTTTTTTTAGCGGAATATATTGTTTCATTTCTGGAAGAATTGGTTTTATATATTCACCGTAAAAACTTTTAAGACGGCGCTTTTCAGCCATTTCTTCATTAATTTCTTTTCTGGCTTTTCCTGATTCATGAACATCTATTCTTGTAAATGCTTTCTGAGCAATAGAAAAAAACTCAGGAATCATAATACCAGCATTACGGATAACATCTTTTATGATGTTTTTTCCGTCTTCCATTTGTTTAGAAAGAATTACTTCCTGTTCGGCTGTAAGAAGGTTTTCACGACCTATTTCACGAAGATAATATCTGATTGGATCGTCAACGGATGACTCCTTATCATTATTAACAAGACGAGATTTTGAAGCAGCAAGTTTTTTCTCTGTCTGTTCAATTTCAGCAGCCTCATTTACACCGCCATCTTCATCATCGTCATCATCAAGAATTACAGAATCATCGTCTTCATCGTCTTCAGGACTTCCATCCACATCAGGATCTTCTTCTCCGATAATATCTGTTTCTATAACCTGAATTTTTTTATCTTCCAAACACTTTAAAACACCTTCCATCTCAGGTGAATTAACAAAATCCATACCAAGAACATCTGTAATTTCGTCCCAGGTAATTAACTTTTTGTCTTTTACAAAGGCAAGGATTTTCTCTAAAGCCGGATTGTTGCTCTGATCCATAGATTTCCCTTATTACTTTAATTTACTTGCTTGTGATTCAAGCGTCATTTTCTCTTTAAGTAGTATACTAAGTTTTTTATAATCTTCTTCAGTTATCGGAACAAATTCCTTAATTTTGCACTGAATACTGCTGATTTTTGATTCAAGTCCTGTTCGTTTCATGAATTTTATAAAATCCTGAATTACAGCTTCCGAGTTTTTCTGACTGTAAACACCAGAAGAAACACTATCTGTAATAATTGAAACAAGCTGCTTATCCTGACAACGATCTAAAATCAATGGTAAAGAAAGACTGTTTTCTTTGTAACACTCCTCAAGAATAATATATATTCGTCTGGCTGTAGGATCTGTAAAATCATTTTCCGAAAGCTGCTCCCGTAATTTGCAGAATTGTTCCAGATTACTGGTAACGGCAAGTATACCCCTAATCTCTGCATTCAACTGAATAACATGATTCTGGTCTGTCTGATTATTTTGCCGGCTTATTGTGCTATTTATACGGTCTCGGGCCTGGTTCCGATTTGTGAAATCCCTTCTTACAGCCTCCGGTCTAAGATTGAAAGTCTGGCATAATTGCTCCAGACTCGTTTCCTTTTGAATATCAGTCTGCAGGGAATCAATATACTGAAAAAACTCAAGCGCAGCCTTTGTTTTTCCTTCCGGTGTATCAACAGGATACAATCTTCCCAATCTATTCAATAGAAAATCGGAATCTAATATACTATTAGAAACTTGTTTAGTCAAGTTTTCTTTTCCAAAGTTTTGAAGTATTTCAGATGCATCTTTACCATTCTGAAGTTGAAGAATTTTTACTGAAAAATCCATTTTACGGCACATAAGTATGGATTTTAAAGTCGCATTAATACCGGCATTATCTGTATCAAAAGCCAAAATTACAGTATCAGCAAATCCACGAATCATTTTTAGATGATCTTCTGTTAGTGCAGTTCCACAAGTGGCAACGGCATATTCTATTCCAGCCTGATGATATGCAATTACATCCATATTCCCTTCACAGAAAATTACGGTTCTTGAGGTTCTCATTGCATTTTTTGCAAAATTAAATGCATATAAAGTTTCTCTTTTTTTATACTGAACCATTTCAGGTGTATTCATATATTTTCTATCTGTTGCAGGGTCTTTTGAATGTAATATTCTTCCAGAAAAAGCTACTGTTTGTCCGTGTCTGTTAAAAATTGGAAACATTACACGATCTGTAAAAAAAGATATATCAGGATATTTCTGGCTGAATAATCTGGAATCTGCAAGAAACTTGTCACTAAAATTTTTTGACTTCAGAAATTTATTGAGCCATTTTAAATCTTTTGGGGCGTATCCAAGTTTGAATTTTTCGATAGTTTCACGATTAAGGCCTCGACCAGTCAGATAATCAAGAGCTTCCTTACCTTCCGGTCTTTCCATTAAAAAATAATGAAAAAGATTTGCAGTTCTGTCATAAAGATCTATAAGTTTGTCTTTTGTATCATCATATTTGTATTCTTCAGGAACAAAACCATTTTCATATTTTATTTCAATTCCAACTCTTTTAGCAAGAAAATGAAGTGATTCTGCATAACTTAAATTTTGTGTTTCCATGACAAAACTAATAGCATTTCCCGATTTATGGCATGAAAAGCAATAAAACATTTTTTTATCACCATCTACATGAAAAGATGGTGTTTTTTCTGAATGAAAAGGACAACAGCCCCACCAGTCATTTCCACTTTTTCGTTCTAGTTTAACAACATCGCCAACAAGAGATACTATATCTGTCTGATTGTGAATTTGAGTTATTGTTTCTTTAGAAATAAAACCTGACATTCAAAATCCCGTTATTTAACACTCAGATTATGATTTTCAATATGTTCATCAAAGGTCGTAGTAAATACATGTGAACCTTTGCCGGCATCTTTTATTTGAAAAAAATAATAATTAGTTTTTGGTGTATTAATTACAGCGTTTAATGCTGTTATCCCTGGATTTGAAATTGGGCCTGGCGGAAGTCCTGCCCATTTATAAGTATTGTAAGGACTGTCAATTTTTGTATCCTCAATTAGGATACGAGATGGATGAGAATTACCTTGAATTTCTGTAAGGATGTATACAATTGTAGCACATGAATATAAACCTATGTTTTGTTTCATTCGATTTTTAAACACACTGGCAATTAATGGTGCTTCTTCAGGAACCCTATACTCTTTTTCAACAATAGAGGCAAGAATTACAAC
>JABUUX010000149.1 GCA_021442965.1 Treponema sp. | reverse complement strand
TCACGCGGAAACCCAACTGTTGAAGTTGACGTTTACACAGACACAGGTGCATTCGGACGTGCATCAGTTCCATCTGGAGCTTCTACTGGTGAAAATGAAGCTCTTGAACTCCGTGACGGAGATAAAGAACGCTACCTTGGTAAAGGTGTTCTTAAAGCTGTAGAAAACGTAAACAAAATCATCGCTCCAGCTCTTGTTGGAATGGACGTTACAGAACAGCGCTCAATTGATAAGAAAATGCTTGCTCTTGACGGAACAAAAACAAAATCAAAACTTGGTGCCAACGCTATCCTCGGTGTATCACTGGCTGTAGCAAAAGCAGCTGCTGATGAACTCGGAATGCCACTTTACCGCTATATCGGTGGAACAAATACTTTCACACTTCCAGTACCAATGATGAACATCATCAATGCAGGTGCTCACTCAGATGCTCCAATCTGTTTCCAGGAATTTATGATTCGTCCAGTAGGAGCTCCTTCATTCAAAGAAGGAATCCGTATGGGAACAGAAGTTTTCCACGCTCTTAAAGCTGTTCTTAAAGCCCGCGGTCTTTCAACTGCTGTTGGTGACGAAGGTGGATTTGCTCCAGCTTTGGACGGAACAGAAGATGCTCTTGAAACAATCGTAAAAGCTATCAAAAAAGCGGGATACAAACCTGGAAAAGATGTAATGATTGCAATGGACTGTGCTTCATCTGAATTCTATGATGCTAAAGAAAAAGTTTACGACTACACATGGAAAGAAGGAAAGAACGGCAAAAAACGTACATCTGCACAGCAGGCAGAATATCTTGAAGAACTGGTAAGCAAATATCCAATCGACTCAATCGAAGACGGTATGGCTGAATGTGACTGGGAAGGATGGAAGCTCCTTACAGACAAAATCGGTTCAAAATGCCAGCTTGTTGGTGATGACCTTTTCGTAACTAACGTAAAATACCTTGAAAAGGGAATTAAACAGGGTTGTGCAAACTCAATCCTTATTAAAGTAAATCAGATTGGTTCACTTACAGAAACTCTTGATGCAATTGAAATGGCTCACCGCCATGGCTACACATCTGTTACTTCACACCGCTCAGGTGAAACAGAAGATGCTACAATTGCTGATATTGCAGTTGCAACAAACTCTGGACAGATTAAGACAGGTTCTGCATCACGTTCAGATCGTATGGCAAAATACAACCAGCTTCTTCGCATTGAAGAAGAACTCGGAAACAAAGCCGTGTATGGATACAAAAGAATCAAATAGATTCTATTGATTCGTTTGCCTATAGGTAATTAATTAAATTGCTTATATGGCAAAAAAAAGGACTGTCATTAAATTATGGCAGTCCTTTTTTTATAATTGAAAACTATTCGTATTCATCAATAATTTTTTCAGCAATTTCACGTCGGCTCTTTCTCTGATCCATAGCTGCCTTTTCAATAAATTTATGAGCATCTGCTTCAGTCATTTTTTTATTTTCGATAAGCAGCCATTTAGCTTTATTTACAAGTCGAATATCCTGCATTTTATCCTGTAATGATTTTTTTTCATCATTCATTTTATGAATTTTAGAAACCATAGCAGAAAGCATTCTGCATGCTGTATAAAAAATTTCCGGATTCATAGGTTTGGGCAAAACCACAATACCATCTTCTTCCACTTGAGAAGTAATCTGCTCATACATATCTGAGGATGTAAGTAAAAGTATACCCATATCAGAATCAGAAAAACTTTGTGAAAACAAAACACTATGTTCATCAGTTAAAGGTGAATCAACAATTAAAATATCAACGGGTAGTTCCAGCAACTTTCTTCTGGCTTCTCCCCCACTTTTTGCATGAAATATTGGAAAATAATCTGACTGAGGTAAAATGCTTTTCAGGTTCTGAAAAAAGTTTTCACTTTCTGAGACAATCAAAATTTTTCTTCTTTCTTTGATATGCGACATCAATTTCCCCAAAGATTAAAATGAAGAAGTAAGGCAATTTATAAGTGATTCAGGAAGAGATTGTTTTATAAAATCACTGTCTTTAGCTTTATCAATAGCAGAGGAAAGTGTTTCCGGAAGTTTTTTTAATTTTGATGTAATTTCAAGAGGTGCTGTATAAAGATTTACATCTTCTGGAGACGGCAGCAACATATTATTTTTTATACCATCAAGACCAGCTAAAATAATTAGTGAATAAGCTATATAAGGATTTGTCATTGGATCTGGAGATCTTACTTCAAATCTTTTTTCCTCACTTCCACAAACAGCAGGAACTCGAATAAGCTGAGTCCGGTTTTGTCTTCCCCAACCTATATATTTAGGAGCCTTATCTGCACCTAACCGTTCATACGAATTATATACAGGATTTAAAAAAGCAGTCATTTCTTCCATATGATTTAATACACCTGCCAAAAAGTTTGGCATTACATCTTTTCCATTATCACTTTCAACTGAAACACTTATATGAAATCCATTTCCACTTTTTCCGCTTAATGGTTTTGGAGAAAAATCAGCTGTTAATCCGTTTCTTACAGCACAAGTCTGAACAACAGATTTGAGATTTATAATATTATCTGCAGATTTCATTGGACTTGCACGTCTGATATCAATTTCATTTTGTCCGGGACCTTCTTCATGATGAGAAGCTTCCGGGTGAATATCCATCTCTTTTAATGTAAGACAAATTTCACGTCTGATATTTTCACCTTTATCTAAAGGTGCTACATCCAAATATCCTGCATTGTCAAAAGGAATTTTCGTAGGATTTCCTCTTTCATCATTTTGAAAAAGATAAAATTCACATTCAGAGCCCATCTTTACAGTAATACCATTAGCCTTAGCTTCTTCCACGGCTTTATAAAGTATATATCTGCTGTCTCTTTCAAAAGGAGTTCCATCTGAATTACGAATTTCACAAAACATTCGTACTACTTTTCCTGTAGTACTTCTCCAAGGTAAAACTGTAAGAGTTGAAGGAATAGGTACAAGAAATAAATCTGAACGGTCAGGAGTTGCAAAACCTGTAATGGCAGAACCGTCAAAAGATATACCTTCTTCAAAAGCTTTATTCAGCTGATCCGGAATAATTGCCAGATTCTTTAAATTTCCAAGAAAATCACAAAAAGCTAACCTTATAAACCTAACATCTTCCTGACGGATAAATTCAATTACTTCTTCTTTTGAATAACTCATAATAAACCTCAAATACAATTTTAATGAAATATATATTTTTAAGGAATATTTAATTGAAAAAATCATTTTTTCTTCTCTAATATCCTTTTTGTTGTCTACTTACTTTTGTTATTGTATAATTTTAAATATGAAGAAAATTATACTTGTTACTATTTTTTTACTTTCAATATTTAGTTTTAATTCATGTTTTGTCACTACTATGGCTGTAGATAAAGTTTCACAGTCCCTTTCAGGTCGGGACAAAAAAGGCGCAACCCTAAAAAAGAAAAAAGATATACCGCCTGAAAACCAGGCTATGTATGTTATTACCAGCGAATCTGATATTACTCTTATTGAAGATTTTTTCCCATCTGCTTTGGTGATGTATGAAATTGTTCTTTCTCAAAATCCTGATCATTTAGGCTTAAAAGGAATGACTGGTTCCCTTCATATAATGTATGCAAACGCCTTCATACAATCCCCTGCAGATTTACTTGGAATTGAAGATTTTGATTTACAGAATAATGAATATAAAAGAGCTGAATATCATTATCTTAAAGGCAGAGATATGTGCATATCTGTTTTAGATTCTAAACATCCGGGATTCAAAAAACTGATTTCTACTGGTGACGAAAAATATATAAAAGATGCATGTGCCATGCTTACCCGTGATGATGTAGAAACCGCATATTGGGCAGGCTCTGGCTGGCTTGGGGCTTTTGCATTAAATCCTATTAATCCTAATATACTAGGAAATCTTTCGGCACCTGTTGCTATCCTGGAGCGTTGCAGTAAACTTGATCCTGATTATTCTAAGGGAGCCGTCTGGGAAGTGCTTGCCCGTTTTTATGCATCTGCACCGTCTGATTTTGGAGGTGACAAAGATCATGCACTCCTTTGCATTAGTGAAGCTATGCGATGTTCAGGAGGGAATACTCCGGGACCTTATATAATTATGGCTGAATGTTTTTGTATACCAAAGGGAGAACAAAAAGCGTTTACTGATTATCTTAATAAAGCACTTGATGTTAATCCTGATTT
>JABUUX010000429.1 GCA_021442965.1 Treponema sp. | reverse complement strand
GCTTACGTTGTAGGCTATCTTCGTGCAAAAGTAACTGACGATTTATTAAATCCGAAATCTTGGAAAAAAGAGCCGACTGCGATGCTTCATTTAATGTCGGTAAAAAACAGGCTTGGACCCGGTCACAATTCATTTTTCAAAGACGAAAATGGAAAACTCATGATTGCATATCACGCACAGGAACGGGAAAAATATAACTGCCGCTGTAGTGCGTATCATCGTGTGCATATTTCAAAATCAGGTCTTCCGCTTTTGAATGTTTCTGACGAACGCGATTTACCAGACTGTATGCAGAATGTGAAACTTGTATTTAAAATTGGGAAATAAGAGATAATTATTTTAAAAAGTGTTTAAGAAAGTTTTTTAAGGAGGTTATATGAAAAAACTTTTAGTATTAATTATGGGGCTGTTTGTTACTTCTGCAGCATTTTCTTTAACACCGGTTCTTGCAGTGCACGGAAACATCGGTTTTGGAGCTGGTTCTGAAATAACAAAGCCAGATGGAAAACCAATAGAAAATTCTTCATGGTCTTTTGCCGGAAACTTTGATCATGGTATGGGTATTGCTGTAAATTTCCCGCTTTTGAAAAACTTTGGAGTTCAGACGGGACTTGATTTTTATGGTAATAATGTTGGTGCAGATTATATCAATTCATCTACTTTTGGCCCTGCATCAGTAAAAATAACTCAAAGAGACAGATTCCAGTATGTTTCTATGGATATCCCTCTTTTAGTTACAGCAAAGTTTGGCAAGGTAGATATTGCTTTAGGACCTTACATTTCTATTCCGCTTGGAAATATAACTTATTACACAAACCTTGAAACTGTTACTGACTTTGGAACTCAAACAACCAAGAATGTTTCGGATGAAAAACATACTTATTCAAATAACTCATGGGGCTCAGTTGGTCTTTTGATAGGGGCTGGGTATGAGTTCCGTATTGGTCCTGGCGACCTTGTAGTTGGTGCAAACTATGCTTTGGATTTTATTCCAATAGAAATTAAAGATTCTCATGACAATGTATTGATTAAGTTTACACGCCGTTCATTAAAGGTTGATGTAGGATATAAATTCCCTCTTAAATTCTAGTTTTTGATTTAAAAAAAAGACCTTCACTTCTTTAGGGTGAAGGTCTTTTTTTTTATACAGGTATGAGTACTATTTGTTCAGTTATTCTACATTAATATTCTGCATCTGACCGCGAACAAGTTCCAGTTTTTCAGACTTAGAAATTTCATTTAAGAAATCCTGAGCTTTATCAAATTCGTCTGTTACCTTTACAGATTTAATAAGGAAAGTGTAAGGGTCTACATCAAAATAATATGAACCGATGTATATGTATTTTGCCTTTTTAGGAACGGAACATTTTTTAAGGATGGGGAGTATTAGTCTGGATTTTATGTCATTAAAAATGTGGTAATTAATTCCATATAACTCAACTACATCATTAGATGGTTTAACATTCAAAGAAAAGAAAGAGCCGTTAGGACGTGTGTTGTATTTATTTTTTGTATCAATAAAAAATCCGTCATAACCTTCTTTTCCCAAAGTAACTACAGCATTAAGTTCTTCGGCTTCTGTGTTTAAGGCTTCTCTTAAAAAATCAGTATCAACAGGGCAGTTTACAGTGATTTTCCCAATAATCATAACCTGGTCTGAATCTGGTTTTTCAAAGTAATATTTATCATCTTTACTTTCAGCAAAAGATGCAGCCAAAACAAATATAAAAATTGAAGCAAGTACAAATCTTTTTTTCATTTTATTCTCCATTCTCTTTTTTAATTTACTTTTCAAGAGAAGCAATTTCCTGTGCAATTACTTCTTCCCATTCAGTTCCTTTAAGCTGTTTCTGAAGTTCTGTTAATGCTTTTGTTTTATAGTCTTTTTCTGATGCTAAAACTTTTTCTTTAGATTCTTCATCTTTCAAAGGATTTACTGCTCCTATAACAAGACCATCTCCAAAAATTTCTTTAGGGTCAGTTGTAAGAACGTCAGAGCCGTTCATATATTTCCAGCCTAAATACTGAAGCTTGCCGGATTTCTTTGTTTTGAAGTCGAATTTGGAATTCATATTTAATCCGCCTTCAGTATAAAGGTAAGTTGTTCGGTAATAGTATTCTGAATAATAAATGTAGTTCAGTTTATAGAGTGTATCTTTATCGCAGAAACCGTAATAAGCTGTATAACCAAAATTATTCTTAAATGTGTCCATAGTGCTTACAGGTTTTCTGGAATCCAGCTGTCTCCATTCAATGTTATTGATGCTGGCGGAATATGGCGAAATAATTCCGTAAACCAGAATTTTGTCTTCAGAAGATTCCGGTGCTGTAAGTTTAGAACTTCCGGCTTTTGGTCCTGAAAGACACGATGAAAACATCATGACCAGTGATAATGCAATTAGTGCAGAAAATACTTTTTTCATTTTTACTCCTTGAAAAAACTTTTTAAATTTTTATTATAAATTTTTATAATCCAATTTTAATTCCGGCAGTAACTCCCGGAGATTTGTTTGAATGGCGCATAATAAAGGCTGCGTAAGCTCCAACATAGAAGTTTTCAAATTTGTAGCCGCCTTCAACACCGATTGAATAAGTGAATCCAAAAATATCAGATATTCCATTAAGAGAATCAGCATATTTTGTAAGGTCTCTGAAATAAATTTCTGCTCCAACTGTGGCATAAGGCATTACAACAATTGAATCAAAAATGAATGGAACAACAAATTTAAAATCGGAGGCAATTGTGTGCACTGGAACAGAATCCTGTTTATCTAAAATGTAGGTAAAGTCAAAACCTGTAAAGTCAGTAAACAGCATATCAATACCAGCCTGGAAGCATACAGGATTTGTAGCAGAATTCATGGAAGGTGTTATACCTGCATTTACACCAAAAAATCTTGGCTTATCAATTTCAAAACTTAATGAAGATGATTTAGAAGTTTTCTTTGATTTTTTTACATTTTTTTCAAATGCCTTATCATTTACATAAACAATTCTGAAATAACCTTCCGGACTTGTTTCTTCTATTTTCCAGTTTGTGTAAAGTGTGTTGTCTTCCGAACTGAATACAATCTGGTAAGTATCTGTCTGATCTTCTACCGCAGAAACAGAAGAAATACTGCAGTTATCTTTGAAATCATTTTCCGAAAAAGTTTTGAAAATGGAATAAGCTACAGCAGATTTCATTCCTTCTATTGGAGAAGCATTGATAAACGATTTTGAAATGTAATCTGAATCTGCAGTTTTTGCTTTCATAAGAGCAGATGTAAATTTTGAAAGACCTTCAGATTTTACAAAATCGAAATGAACAAAATTTTCTATATTGCTGAATGAAGCATCTTCTTTTTTTATTTCTGAAAGGAATTTTTCGGCTCGAGCTTTTGCTTTTTCTTCAGAGGCATCGATTCCTTTTACCGATAATGTTTTGGTAATAAAACTATCTATCGCTGAGGCTGGAATAGAAATATTAGTTGCCTGTCTGTAGAAAGATTTCCATGTGTTGATTCCAACAACTTCATAGGAGTCTTTTGTTTTTCTAAGTAAAGGTCCGCCAGAGTTTCCACTGTCTACCGGAGCTGAATGCTGAATCAGATTAGTAATTTCCGGATTGATGATTTCCGGTATTTTTACAGAAGCATTAGTTATTGTTCCGTTTCCAAGCTGCCAGACTGCGGAACTTCCAAGTCCTGGGAATCCTGCAGACCAGATATTTTCTCCGTCTTTAGCAGGAGTTTTAGAAATAGGGAAGGATTTTGTAAAAGTTTTTTCTCCTTCCGGGAACGAAAGAATTGCAAGATCCAGTTCTTCGTCACAGGCAAGTACTTTAAGCTTTTCGTATTTTTTAAATGTGCCGTCAGCCTGTTCAAATTCTACATCGGCAAATTCTGCTTTTGGAACAACGTGGCGGTTTGTAATGATGTAGCAGTTTCCGTCTTTAGAGATGTAAACAAATCCGGAACCAAATGTGTTCCCAATGTAGTCAGCCATGTAGTTTGAATAGTTAGCATAACCTTTGCTTACCAGATCAACTTCTGCCTGATTGTGCCAGTCTGTTGTTTCCTGTGAATATACTTCACGGACAACGCAGACATTCGATTTTAACTCTTGGGTAAATGCAAAAGTCATTACCAGAGTGACGAGTAAATAAGCGTATAATCTTTTCATAATAGTAACTATTATAATGTAAAAAAAAAAAAAAAAATTACTCTCTG
>JABUUX010000077.1 GCA_021442965.1 Treponema sp. | reverse complement strand
GCTAGAAAAGTACAGAAGCAAATGAAATCCAAAAAAAGAGGTGAATAATATGAAAAAGAGAATGTTGTCTATAATGTTTATGAGTTTTCTGTGTGTGTGTAATTTATCAGCAGAAAGTAAAATTGTAAAAATGGTTGAAAAACAGATGGTCGAGATTCCAGGCAAATCATTTTTGATGATGAGAACGGAAGTTACGCAGGAATTATATGAAGCTGTGATGGGTGAAAATCCGAGTCAATTTAAGGGAAAAAACAAGCCTGTAGATAGTGTTGATATAAGCGATATTTTAATTTTTTGTAATAAATTGAGTGAAATGTGTGGACTTAGGCCTGTATATCTTATAAATGGTGAAACAGATTTTAGAAAGATAAATCATTATGAGATGAAACGAATTGTTTACAGACACCAATATTATTTTTGGTGTGACTATAGCAAAAATGGAAATGGATTCAGGCTTCCGACAGAAGAAGAATGGATGTATTGTGCTAAGGGCGGAAAGAAGTACAAATATTCGGGAAGTGATAATTTGGATGAAGTTGGCTGGTACAGTGGAAACAGCGGAGATAAAACTCACGAAGTGGCTACAAAAAAAGCAAATGGATATGGATTATACGATATGAGTGGTAATGTAGAAGAGGTGATTAAATATGGGGATAATCCTGATGATCGACAAAATCTAAAATGGGATACAATTGGTGGAGGCTATGATTATAATGATCGTAGTTGTGAGCTAGGACGACATAATGATTCATTTGAAGCCGTTATTAATGCTGAAGAAGGTTTCGGTTTTCGCATTGTGTGCAACGTTCCTTCTGTGAAAGATATAGTCACTGCAGGAGAGAAAAAAAAGAATTTTAAAGAGCAATTTAATAATTTAAAAAATGAAAAATTAGACATGATACAGATTCCAAATAAGAATTATGCAATATTAAAAACAGAAGTAACACAGAAATTGTATTCTACCATAATGGAAGGAAATCCAAGTGAATTTAAAGGAGATTTTAATCCTGTTACAAATTTAAGTGTGTATGACGTAGTGTACTTCTGTAACAAACTAAGTAGTTTTTTTAATCTTACACCTGCATATTCTGTAAACGGTGAAACTGATGTTTCAAAGTGGAATTATACTCCAAATATAGAATCTTTTATCAGAGAAGAAATAAAATGGAATAAAGATGCCAATGGATTCAGATTACCCACAGAAGAAGAATGGGAATATGCTGCAAAAGGAGGACAGAATTATAAATATTCGGGAAGTGACAATTTGGAGGAAGTAGGATGGTTTGCAGGAAACAGCGGGTTTAGTACGCACGAAGTGGCAACAAAGAAAGCAAATGGATACGGACTGTACGATATGAGCGGAAACGTCAGTGAGATTTGTTGGAGTCCTTTCAAAGGTTACGGAAGACAATCCGCTGGTATTAGAATCGATGAAAAAGATGAGATTTACTGGGAGCATTTTGAATTTTTTTCTCACCAAATCCGTGGCGGCAACTCCTTCAGCCTCGTCGACTCCTGCGCGGTGTCCTACAGGTTCGACGACTACGGTAGCAAAATTATGTACTCCATTATGGACCGGACAGGCAAATTAGGCTTCCGTATTGTGTGCGGTGTTTCTGCTTTGCCCTCTGTAAAAGCCGGACCGACAGCAACGGTGGCGGCCGCAGGGGACCTGCTGGACGCGGCAGTTGCTGGAGAACAGCAGAAAAAGGAATTTTTCAAACAAAAAAAAGTAGATGAGGATATAAAAAGAAGGGCAGAAGAGAAAAAAATACTTTTAGAAAAATTCATAAAAACAGAAATGAAAGAAATACCTGCTCGAAATCATTTATTTTTAAAAACAGAAGTGACACAAAAATTGTATGAAGAAGTAATGGGAGAAAATCCGAGTGAATTTAAGGGAAAAAACAAGCCTGTAGAAATGGTGAGCTGGTATGACGCTGTTTATTTCTGCAACAAACTGAGTCAAATGTTTGGACTTACGCCTGCATATTCTCTAAACGGTGAGACAGATGTTACAAAGTGGAATTATACTCCGCACAAGGGTAATTTAATAATAAGCGGTAAAGTTGAATGGAATAAAGATGCTGACGGATTCAGACTTCCGACGAGTGAAGAATGGGAATACGCGGCAAAAGGCGGACAGAATTTTACATATTCTGGAAGTGATAATCTTAATGAAGTAGGATGGTACAAAGAAAACAGTGGAAGTAAAACACACGAAGTAGCAACAAAAAAAGCAAACGGATACGGACTGTACGACATGAGCGGAAACGTGTGTGAGTTGGTCTGGGATGCCCGCTTCACCTTCGACCGCTATGATCGTGGCGGCTGCTGGTGCAATAGCGACTACGGCTGCGAGGTGTCCTACAGGGACGACATCTACGCTTTCGACGCTCGCGACCAGGTCGATGGCTTCCGTGTTGTGTGCGGTGTTTCTGTTTTGCCCTCCGTTTCTAAATAAATAACGAGCGTAGAGAGCTGCCGTATGAACCATGAAGGCGGTAAGCCGAAATGTGCAGTACTGATGCGGACTCGTTTTTAGTGAAAATTTTAAAGAAAATCCTTTATTATTTTTGGAAATAATCTTAGAAACTCCCCCGTATTTTAGAAGACTGGTGTTGCAAATCCATTAACAGTGTCTCCAATTTCTCTTTTAGGAATACAACACTTACGTTTAGAACCTGCAATAATTTAGAGCGTTATACGAATATAATAACTTGGGATAACTGCTATCTGGAGGCTATGGCAAAAGTATGAACATCAGATTGAAGAAATTGAAGAGTACATTGATTTGATTCCTGTTCTAGAAGGACTCTATATGGACAAAAAAGTTTTTGAAACCAATTAAGGGGGTTGAAATAAGATATGGATGAGGTAGAACCCCCTTACGGCAGCAGCCGTCTTCGCCGACTTTCCGCAATGCAGAAGGTAGGTTAGGGCGAAGCAGGCTGGAAACCGTCATTTCGACTGATGTGCAAAGATTGAGAGAAAATGTCATTTTGACTGGAGTGCGAAGCACGGAATGGAGAGATTTGTGTCGAAAAAAAATATTTGCACTATAATAGGTGAGTAGGTGTAAAAATTGCATCTTTTGATTTACAAAAGTGCAATTATTGCATTATAATGTATATAAAGGTGCAAATATGAAGTCTCTAAAACTATTGCGGGAATCAAAAGATTTGACTCAGGAACAGGCTGCGAAAATGTTCGGAGTTTCTTTGCGTTCGTATAAATCTTATGAGAATGAATCGAAAAAGGAAGGAACTCTGAAGTATAATTATTTTGTTTCTGAACTTGAAAAAATTAATCCGATTGATGAAGACCACGGAATTCTGACTCTTGAAAGAATAAAAACAACGTGCAGTAAAGTTTTTGAACAATATAAAGTTCAGTATGCATATTTATTTGGGTCTTATGCAAAAGGAAATGCGAAACCTTCAAGCGATGTTGATCTTCTTGTAGCGACAGATGTGACAGGTATTAAGTTCTTTGGACTTGTTGAAGAACTTCGGTCCGGGCTTTCAAAAAAAGTTGATGTTCTTGATATTGCACAACTGAAAGGTAATTTTGAACTGACGAATGAAATTCTTGCATCAGGAGTAAAGATTTATGGATAATGAAAAAAATGATGACTATTATCTTCAAAAAATAATTCAGGATATTGATTTTATTTTGAAGCATACTGAAGATGTTACTAAGGAAATATTGGAAAAAGACGAAATTCTTCTTGATTCGATGCTTTTTAGAATGATTCAAATATCTGAAAATGCAAAAAAACTTACTGATGAATTTAAGTCGAAACATGATAATATTTTCTGGAAAGGAATTTATGGTTTAAGAAATCATATTGTTCATGATTACGGGAATGCAGATTTAGATATCGTGTATGAAACAATTAAAAGTGACATTCCTGATTTAAAGGATAAATTGAATTTGATGATGAGATTTTTTTTCAACGGCAGCTAATCCCCCCCAACTGTCATTTTGACTGGAGTGCAAAGATTGAGAGAAACTGTCATTTCGACTGAAGTGCGAAGCACGGAATGGAGAAATCCGTGTGAAAATATTTTCTCTATTTTTCCAAAAACTGTGGTATAATAATCTGTATGTTTTTTAGACAGTTTGCAGAAAATTTTACTGATACACGAAAAAAAGACTTGACACAACGAGCAGAGGCTGTAAAATCACCTGTCACCTGTCACCTGTCACCTGTCACCTGTCACCTGTCACCTGTC
>JABUUX010000061.1 GCA_021442965.1 Treponema sp. | reverse complement strand
TTTGAACAGATGGAAATGGAATATTTCTGTAAACCTGGAACAGAAGATGAAGTATTTGACTTCTGGCGTAAAGAACGCTGGTCATTCTATCTTAAATACGGAATTCCAGCAGATCACTTGAACTGGCATCATCACGATAAGCTTGCTCACTATGCAAAAGATGCTTACGACGTTCAGTATAAATTCCCAATCGGTTTTGAAGAAATTGAAGGAATCCACTCTCGTACAGACTTTGATCTTTCTCAGCATGAACAGTATTCTAAGAAAGATCTTCATTATATCGACCCAGATGATCCAAAGAACCGCTATGTTCCATATGTTATTGAAACTTCAGCTGGACTTAACCGTAATTTCCTTATGTTCCTTTGTGAAGCATACGAAGAACAGAATGTCGGCACAGACGGAAAAGATGACTACAGAACTGTTCTTCATCTCCATCCAAAGCTTGCACCAATTACAGTTGCAGTTCTTCCTTTGATGAAGAAAGACGGTCTTGCAGAAAAAGCAAAGGAAATTCAAAACATACTAAAAGAAAATTTTGTTACAGATTACGACCAGAGCGGAACTGTTGGAAAACGTTACCGCCGCCAGGACGAAGTTGGAACTCCATTCTGTGTAACTGTAGACTACGATACATTGGACAATTCAAGTGAAAACTTTAACACTGTAACAGTTCGTAACCGTGATACAATGGAACAATCTCGCGTAAAGATTGAAGACCTTAACGGATACATCTTCAATGCAATTGCAAATTATAAACCAGTAGTACGTGCATAATGGAATTCGTAAGACTTGGTAAATCCAATCTGCTTATAAGCCGTGTGGCATTTGGCAGTAAGCGTCTTTTAGAAAAAGAATCTGAAGATGCTGCCGTTCTTGTGCGCAAGGCTTATGAGTCTGGTATTAATTTTTTTGATACTTCTCGAAATACTCCTGATGCTGAAAAGGTTCTTGGAGATGCTTTGTATGACATACGTAAGAACGTAATACTTGGAACAGCAACCTCAGCTCAGAATGGACATGATGTAAGAAATGATTTGGAAGAAAGTCTTATGTCTCTTCATTGTGACTGGGTAGAACTATATCAGTATGAAGCTGATAGTTTTGTTCCAAAACCAGGAGACTCGGACAATATATATAATACACTTCTTGATTTGAAAAAACACGGCAAAATAAAGCATATCGGTATCATCACTACTGATTTTGATTTGGCTATGGATGCGATAAAATCTGAACTTTACGATACCATTCAGTTTCCATTAAGTATGATTGCTCCGGAAGATTATTTTATTCTTGTAAAAATGTGTGAAGAGAGGGATGTAGGGTTTATTGCAATGCAACCTTTAGGTGGTGGTCTGATAGATAATATTCCTTTGGCATTTGGCTTTCTTCATCAGTTCGAGAATGTTATTCCAATTTGGGGAGCAAAAAATCTTCAGGAAATGGAACAGATTCTTTATTTTAATGAACATCCGCCTGTAATTGATGAAAAATTTAAGGCAGATGTAGAAAGAGCCAGAAGTTTTTTTAATTAATCAAAAGAAATCACTGATATCAACTTCTTCGGTGCCGTCGGCGTTTTTCTTACGCTCAGGTTCCGAAGTTGTTTTACTGTTTTCAGGTTCTGAGTTGTTTATCTCTAAAACTTCATTATTGTTTTCTGATTTTACAACGGTTTTCGATTCTGTGTTTTCATCAGCTTTAGAGGAAGTAGCGGTCTTTTGGTCTTCTTCTTTTGCAATTTCAGCCTGTTTGGCAAGGGAAGCTTTAACATCCTCAGTTTCTTTTCGGCTTAATACCCTCACAATTGCAAGGTCAGATTCGTTCGTTTGAATGGTTTTGGGTGAGCCGTCTTTTTCTTTTTCCAAAAGAAGCTGAACAACAGGAAGTTTTGGATTATCAGGGTTTACATCAGTTACTTCGGCAACTTTACCATTTTTTAGGAAAACGTAGGCACCAATAGGGAAAAGGGAAACACTGTATAACAATGCTTTGATTGTTGTATCATCATACTGGTGATTTTGATTTTTCAGCATTTCAACCATAGCTTCAAATGTAGAACGCTCATCTTTATATGATCTTGGAGCTGTAATAGCTTCGAATGTACAAGCTACTGCTATTATTTTTGCATAAGAAATAATTTTATCTCCAGAAAGCTGGCGCGGATATCCTGTTCCATTTTCTTTTTCATGGTGTTCCAAAACTCCAAGCTGGATACTCATAGGAAAATCCAGTTCACGCAGAATGTTGTATCCTAAAATTGGATGTGTCATAACCTGCGCTTTTTCACCCGGTGAAAATTTCTTATCTGTCATATATAGCTGTGGAGGCAGTCTTAACATTCCAATTTCATGAAGAATACAGGCAACTCCAAGTTCAATTAGTTTTGAAAGAGGCATATGCTGCTGTAGACCAATTGTTACTGCAAGAACGGTAGTTCTCATAGAATGGGCTACAAGAAAGTTTTTTGTTCGGATTTCTACAGATGGGGTTACACGAAGAATGAAACGTCTGTTATCTTTAATAAATACAATCAGATCTTTTACTGTTTCAGAAAGTTCAGCCTGATTAATTTTTTTGTGAGTAGCATAGTAGGTGAATACAGAATTAATGTAATTCATGTATTCGTTGTAAACACTGTGAACAACTTCCATTCTGGAGTGGTCACTGTTTCCCAGTTGTTTTTTCTTGGAATCTTCCAGAGCTTTTTTAAGTGATACATTGATAACTTCTGTTTCATTAGGTTTATTGTCTTCTTCTTCTTTTCCGGAAGAAAGACCTATGTCTCCACCAAGACTTAATCCTCCCTCACAGTTAAATTCTTCAAAATTCCATTCTTTAAGAGCAGTAAGCATTTCCATTGTAACAGGTGCTGTGTGAGGAAGAAGGAGAAAATTATTACCGATAAAAAGATCCCCTGTGAATGTAAGATTTTCTTTTAAAGATTCATATGTAACTGTATTCATAAAAAAGTATCTCTCATTTCCTTTATCGGTATAGTATAGTTAACAGTTTAATAAAATTACGCACAAATAAAAAGGCAAAAAAAAAGCTGAACGGTTCACAACTCCGTTCAGCAATTTATTAAGTAAACACATTGTTCACGATTTCAGACGTCTGGATGTCAGCTTACAAGGAGCATTGACCGCCCGAAATATCATTCACATTTATATTATCGGGCTTTAGGATTTTGACTTTAGAAAAATGTTAAAAAAGTTTTAAATCAACATTTTTTTAAATAAATTAAACTTGCATGAAAGTCTCCCCATTCACGGCGGATAGGAATTCCTGCAGCCATAATAGTTTTTCCGTTCATTGTGTATTCTTTGTAAGTATTCGGGTCTTCATCCGGATAAGAAATTTTATACAGAGCTTTTTCATCAAGTCCTGCAAGTTTTAACATTCTGGTTTTGAAGTTTGGATGATTCAGAACCTGAACAAATGTTACCAAAGCTTCTGATTTATCTTCCAGAACGCTCATCCATGAGTCATATTCATTGTTTTCAGAATATGCTGCAAGTTTATAATATATACCTTCCCTAATAATTGGATTGAACTTTTTGTACAGTTCTATTTGAGTTGGAATAATGCTTCTTTCTTCTGGAGAAAGTTTTGTAATGTCCAGTTCATAGCCAAAGGTTCCCGATAATGCTACATACCCTCGTGTTTTAAAAGGTGTTGTTCTTCCAACAGCATGGTTCGGGCAAACTGAAACATGGGCGCCCATTGAAGAAAGAGGATAAATTAATGCAGTACCTTCTTGAATTGAAAGTCTTTCTACAGCATCTGTATCATCTGAACACCAAATTTGAGGACTAAAATAAAGCATTCCAGGATCAAAACGGGCTCCACCACCAGAACAGTTTTCTAAAAGAAGATTCGGGAAGTCTGTTACAAGTCTGTTCTGCATTTCATAAACTGCAAGAACATAGCGATGGTAAAATTCTCCTGTCCTGTCTGAAGAAAGCAATTTACTTCCAATATCTGAAAGCTGACGGTTCATGTCCCATTTAACGTATTCAATATTGGCAGATTCCAGAATTGTTTTGACTTGATTATATTGAAAATCACGAACTTCAGGTCTTGTTATATCCAGAACAAGCTGCTGTCTTGAAAGTCCTGGTGTTCTTCCTGGAATTTGTATAGCCCAGTCCGGATGTTCTCTATAAAGATCGGAGTCAGGAGAAATCATTTCTGGTTCAAACCAAATGCCGAATTTCAGCCCCAGTTTATTTACTTCTGTTACCAGGTGATTAAGCCCGCCTTT
>JABUUX010000240.1 GCA_021442965.1 Treponema sp. | reverse complement strand
AAAGTAATAATCGACGGCGTTCCGGCAAACTCCGGTCAGAACGGCATTTTTGATTTTTCGTCCTTCAGTACAGACTCCATAGAAAAAATTGAATTTGTAAAAAGCGGATTCTGTCAGAACGTAACTTCAGAAGGCGGAAGCGGTGGAACCATTTTTATAACAACAAAAAAGCAAATACCGGGACATCATTTTTCTTCTGATACTTCACTAAAGTCCTATTTTAACCTTCCGTTAGATTCCCTTACAGAATCCATAAAATATTCAGGATTTTTCTTTGATAACACTTTTATAAACAGTTCACTTAAAGGAACATTTGCTCATAATCAGTACCCGTTTATTAATTATAAAAATCAGAAAGCAGTAAGAAAAAACAACAGAATCTTTGACACAAATGCAGACCTTTCATTAACAACTTATACTAAAAACGGAAACAGCCTTAACATAAAAGATAACTTTTACTATGGAAACAAAGAAATACCCGGGACAGAAACATCTGTAAATCTTTCTGTACAAAAAGACACAGACAATCTTCTTTCTTTAGGTTTTACTATGCCTTCACTAAAAGAAATGTTCAAAATAAATACAAACCTTTCTTGGCAGACCTTAAACCAGACCTATAACTCTGTTAAAGAAAACAGCCTTCATAAACTGAACACATTTACCGTACAAGGAAACGGAACATATTTTGCTTCCACTTTTTTTGAAGAATCATTAGGGCTTATGGTTAAAAGTGATTTTCTGAATTCTACAGATGCAGGAAACGTAAACCAGTTTTCTGGCTTTATAAAAGAAACTACAGTTTTACGCCCAAAAGATTTTATAAATATAACCGTTCCGCTTTCGGTAAATTTTAACGGAGCAAACTTTGTCTTTATTCCTTCCATAGGAGTCCGTTTTGAAATAAAAAACATAGCATTGTTTACAAATGCGTCCAGACTTTTTTTATTTCCAAACCTGAACCAGCTTTACTGGAAAAACACAGGGAATGCTTGTGGAAATCCAAATTTAAAACCCGAAGACGGCATTTCTTTTGAACTTGGTATGGAAGCAAAAAACATTCCGGTTCCTTTATCCCTAACGCTTTTTTCAAACTATTACAAAAATAAAATTCAGTGGAGAACTGTAAACAACATTTGGACACCACAAAACACAGCAAGTGCATTTTATGTTGGAGCCGACCTTTCACTGCAGTACCAGCCGTTTTCATTTCTAACATTTAAACTGGATTATGAATATTTATACAACACACTTTTAGAAGAAGGTGCATCCAAAGGAAAACGCATAATGTATACACCGGAACACACAGGAACTCTTCTAATTAAATTAAATTTAGATAACTTCAATATTTCTACAAGCGGACACTTTGTTTCCAAACGATATGTTTCAAATTTAAACATAAGTTACCTAAATCCATATTTTTTGTGGAACGCAGTATTTGAATATAATCCTTCAGATAAAATCAAAATATATCTGAAAGGAGAAAATCTTTTGAATATGGATTATGAAGAATCTGAAGGTTACCCTATGCCCGGCATTTCTTTAGAAGCCGGAATAAAGTTTAGCCTGTAATTTTATGAGTTTTCGCTAATTGCAGAATTTATATCTTCCATAGTTATAGAAGGAGCCCCTTTCTGATTACTAAGCATGGAAGCACGGTTCAACACCGCTTCAATTTTTGCAGCCGAAAATCCTTTGAATTTACCAACCAGAGTTTCAGCGCGGCAGGTATCAGAAAGAGCCTTGTTTGCACTGTACATTTTTATAAGTTCAAGTCTTGTTTTTTCATCCGGGAAAGGAACCACATATTTTGCATCAAAACGTCCGGGTCGTATAAGTGCTTCATCCAAAGCGTCGCGACTGTTTGTTGCCGCCAGAACCAGAACCCCTAAATGAGGCTCAAACCCGTCCAGTTCATTAAGCATGGCAGTAACTATCCTTGTATTTTCTGTTTCAATAGCAGAACCTGAATAATTCCGTCTTGTACCAATTCCATCAAACTCATCAATAAAAACAATACACGGAGCATTTTTACGAGCCTTTCTGAAAAGCATTTTTACTTTCATAGGACCTATAGCCATAAACATACTTTCAAAGTCGGTGGCTTTAGCAGGAATAAAACTGACGCCTGCTTCTTCGGCAAGTGCACGGGCAAAAAGAGTTTTTCCGTTACCCGGAGCCCCTTCCAAAAGAATTCCCTTTGGAAGCCTTATCCCTTTTTTAGCCGCCTCTGACGGATGCTTCATAAAACCTGCAATCTGCATCATATGACGTTTAAGTTCATCCATGCCGCAAATGTCAGAAAAGTGAACCTTTGTATGACGTACCACTCTAAAAGTATTAGGACTAATAAATTTCTTAAAAACAAGAATTATAGCACCAAAGAAAATCAAATAAAAAATTACATCAAAAACCAAAGAAAATATTTCTTCAAAAGGCTTTTCAATTTTTAAATCCACACCTTTTAATAAAAGTCTTTCTGCAAGGTCCGGAGTAAGCGGATTTGTGGTAATAAATTTCTTTCCATCCAAAAGTTCAAAACTAATTTCATTTTCAGAAAGCACCACAGTCTTAACACTTTCACTTTCCACATATTCCATAAAAGAAGCATAAGAAATTTTTTCTGATTTTCCTTCAAAAAAGAAAAACCACACACCGCCCGCTAAAAGCAGAACAAGAAGAATCCATAAAAAAAATTTTTTAATTTTCATTAAAAGCCTGCCGTACTAAAAATAATTTATCAGAATAAACCTCTGAATTCTTCATATTCAGAATCTGTTGCAATTTTTGCCTGAAGATAAGTAATGGCATAATCTTCCAGTTCATAAGTATCAATCTGTTCATCATGATTTTTACAGAATTTATGAATCTTCTTCTGGTAAAGTTTATCTATATCAACATTTTCATCAGTAGAGATTTTCTGTATAAAGGCATTTAGAATTCTGTCAAAAGATTTTAAAAGTTTATCATCATTTTCTTCAACATGATAAAGTTTTTCTTCATAACATTCAGAAAGCTCTTCATCCACAATAAATCCAAGTCGTAACACTTTAGAGCCGTTAATTACAACAAGGTATTCGGGATTTTCTGAATCAAAATTTTCAGGCACATAAACTACATCCCCCAAATCCTTATATTTTACGTCATATTCTTCCAAAAAAGTTTTTATAGTTTTTCGGTATTCAATGCGTCCGTAATCTTCGGGAACATATTTTTTGTAGATGTAACTTCCACCAATAGAAAGCACGCCTTCATTTTCTAAAATCACTACATACCTGTCATTGTATTTATAATGCCCTTGAAGTTTAGGCTTGTTACCGCAGGAAATAAAAGTACCGGTAATCAGAAAAAATAAAACCAATAAAAAAGATTTAGATGTTTTATTCATATTTGCCCCCATTAATCAGCCTGGAAAGAAAAATCCTTTTACAAAAATTTCTATTCCAATAGCTATAAGAATGATTCCGCCTGTAATACCGGCTTTTCCTGTAAATTTTTCTCCAAGTTTTTTTCCGGCAACAGCGCCCATAAAAGAAATTGCAAAAGTAACAAGACCTATAATAAAACAGCACGCTAAAGCAGAAATCAGTTTGTAGTCAGAAATAGTAAAACCTACAGAAAGAGCATCTATAGAAGTTGCAAGACCTTGAATTAAAAGTGTTGCTAAGGTAAGTACTTTTACAGTTCCGTTTTTTTCTGCATCCCCTTCCCCGGCTTCTTTATTTTCTTCTTCGGATTTTTTGGCTTTGTTTTCCATAATGCTTTCTATTAACATTTTGCCGCCAATATATAAAAGAAGAATCAGGGCAATCCATGGAATAAATTTTTGAAAGCTTTTAAATTTTTCTACTATAGTGTGTACGCAAACCCAGCCTATCATTGGCATAAAGAACTGAAAAAGACCGTAGGTAAGAGCCATGCCCACCATTTTTCGTTTTTTCATTTCAGGTTCGTTTAAAACATTTGCAATGGAAACCGAAAATGCATCCATTGCAAGCCCAATGCCAAGAGAAATACTGTTTAAGAAAAACATGATTATTAAAGATACAGACATACCAAAACTTTACCACTTGTTACAGGTTATAACAAGGTAACAAAAGAGGCAGCTTTATCTGTAAAGTTTTACACCGCTTCTGTCGTGAGTTTTTTCTATTGCTTCCCAAAGCCCCTGAAGATAGCATGCACCCAAAGCACGGTCGTAAAGTCCGTAGCCCGGCATTGCCTTTTCTCCCCAAATCATGCGGCCGTGGTCAGGGCGTATAACTCCGTCAAA
>JABUUX010000015.1 GCA_021442965.1 Treponema sp. | reverse complement strand
AAAGCCGGAGACTTCAATTCACTCTGAATATCAGAAATCATTTTTTCGGGATTATATGCAGCAAACATTTGGGTAAGTTTATCTACTGCAGAAGCAGAAAGATTTTGCATTGCAAGATTCAGTTTGTTTTCTTTTTCTTTTTCGGCTTTATCTTTTTTTGGAAAAACTTTTCCCTCTTTCTTTCGGTCTGTATCAAGCGCAACCCCTTCTACAGCAAGTTCCTCCGCATGAAATTTTCCTTTCAAAAGATCTGTAAGATTAAAATCCAAACTTATACGATCTATTTCAAAAATATTTTTTACAGGATTATCTTTATTAGTTTGTTCCAGTTTTTCAATAAGAAGAGAAGAACCAAAAATCTGCACATCAACTTTCTGAATATCAGTTTCGGCATGAAAAATTCCCTGCAAAGATGACACAATAATTTTCTTTACAACTATATTTTTAAAAGTCGTAATTGTAATTCCAACTGCAGCAATAAAAACAACAACTGCAACTAACGACACTATTTTTATTCCCGGCTTTTGAGCTTTTACCTGCTTGATTATTTTTTTAAGAGTTCCTGCTTTGGACTTTTCTATTTCCTTTTTCCTGTCTACAAAATAAAGAATATTTCCCTTTTCATCTTCCTTTGTCTCAAAAACACTTTTTACCAGTTCCAAATCTGAAGGAATATATATATGCCGAAGCAGTTTTTTTTCTAATTTTTTTTCTGTGTAAGTTTTTTTTAATAATCCAGGGAGCTTTGACTGCAAAACCATTTTGGGTGCTTTCTTAGCCTTTGTTTTTTTTGCAGGAGTTTCTTTTTTTACTTCTTTTATTTCTTTAGCTGACTCATTTTTTTTCATCTTTTCCCCCTTTTATTATTTTGCTTCAATAAACTTCACTACAAGGGGAAGTTTGTAAAACCATGCCATAAACTTGGAGTTACTGATTCTTGGTGCCAGGGTTTTTCTCCATAATCCTACAAAAAGAAGAACCAGAACAAACAAGGGAACGTAAACCAAAAGCCCCGAAACAAGAGAACCCATAACTACAGTATTATTAAATTTTGTAAATCCAACAAATGGAATATCCAAAAGTTTTGAGAATATATTTTCCATTGGTGTAAAAGTAAGAACTGCATAGCCAATCTTTTCAAACAATGGATCCAAAACTGGAGCTATAAGCGAGCCCAAAAGAATCATAATGCCATAGCAACCTTTATGAATGCGAACAAATAGAAAGAAAACAAAAAGCAAATACCATAAAAGATTATCTTTTGGAAGAATACCAAGAAGAAATCCTATACAAAATGAATTTGCAATCTGACTTGCCTTGGAATTAGAATTTAACAGTTTAAAAAGCTGAACAATTTTCTTAAACATAATCCGTCCTTTTGTTTTATTTTGTCATAAGCATTGTTTTAGAATCCAAAGAAATAACAGCCTCTATCGGTTTTAAACAATTCATTTTAACTTCTTTACCATTGGATGAAAGATGAGCAACACAAGAAAAAAGAGAAAGTTTATATTCATCAAGTGTATCTTTTAGGGAATCAGCTTCAGTAGTGTAACTGAACCATGCAGTCATCTTTTCACTTTCAATAAAGGCTGCCATTACCTCCAAATCTTCTTTAGGTGTATTTGCAACATTCAATCCATCTACTATCAATGCAGAAACTTTTATGCCGCCATCCTTAAGAGCTTTGATTGTATTAACAACTTTAGGTAGAGTAAATTTTTCCTGATTAAAATTTAATATAGTGCGGTCACGAACAATATCATCCGAAATTTCCGAAAGATTTATATGTTTTTTCTTTGCCAAATCAGAAAGAATACTGTCATACCAGGCAATTACATTTGATGAATGCTGGTCAAAAGAAACATGAACCAGATGTTTATCCTTTAATAAAGAATCAATACCAAACTGAACAAGTACAGAAGTTTTTCCTAGTCCTTTTTTTGCAGTAACAAGTCCCATGCAACTGTCTTTTAATCCACCATCCTGCGCTTCATCAAAAATTCTGACAGGGCTTAAGTCAATCAAATCCTTTTTTTCCATAATAAATACTCCAAGTTGTAACAATACTTTAAACTATAAGTCGGATTTGGCCAAAAGTCTATAAAAAAGCCCTTTAAAAGTATAAAATCTCCAAATTTCTGGTGTAAATAAATGCAGTCATCACAAGTTTCAATTAAAATTTTTGTCTTGCAAGTAAAAAGTTTTCTTTATATGCCCTAAATAAAAAAAGGCCGCCTGCATTAAAGCAGACAGCCCTTTGTTATCAAAAGAATACTAACTAATTAAGCATTCTTAGCTTTTTTAGCTTCCTGATATTTTTTCTGGAGTTCTTCAGATACGTTATTTGGAACTTTTCCGTATTTTTCAAATTCCATTGTGAATTCACCCTTACCCTGAGTTGAAGAACGAAGGATTGTAGAGAATCCGAACATTTCAGAAAGTGGAACTTCTGCGTTAACAGTTGTTGTTCCGTTTTCATCACCAGAATCAACAATTACACCACGGCGCTGGTTGATAAGACCAAAAATAGCACCCTGGAATTCATTTGGAGCTGCAATCTGAACTTTCATAATTGGTTCAAGAATAACAGGTTTTGCTTTTGCATAACCTTCACGGAATGCACCAATAGCAGCAATCTGGAAAGCGTTATCGTTAGAGTCAACCGGATGATACTGACCATCATTGATTGTCATTTTTACACCAACGATTGGAGCACCAATCAGGGAACCTTCTTTTATAGCCTTCTGGAAACCTTTGTCACAAGAAGGAATATATTCATTAGGAATAGCTCCACCTTTGATTGCATCTACGAATTCGTAGTCTTTATCTGAAATTGGTTCCATAAAACCTGCAACACGACCGTACTGTCCTGAACCACCAGTCTGTTTCTTGTGTGTGTAGTTGAAGTCAGCCTGCTGAGTGATTGATTCACGATATGCAACCTGAGGAGCACCAGTAATAACTTCACATTTGTATTCACGACGCATACGTTCAACATAAACATCAAGATGAAGTTCACCCATTCCCTTAATGATTGTTTCATTAGATTCAGGATCTGTATAAACACGGAATGTTGGGTCTTCTTTTGTAAAGCGGTTCAAAGCTTTAGACATCTGCATAGAAGCCTGTTTATCTTTTGGTGTAATTGAGTAAGAAATAACAGGTTCTGGAACGTACATAGAAGCCATTGAGTAGTTGATATCACCATCAACAAATGTATCTCCAGATGCACAGTCAACACCGAACAAAGCAACGATATCACCTGGTACACCTTCGTTAATATCTTCCATAGCTGCTGCATTCATACGAACAAGACGTCCAACCTTAAAGCGTTTCTTTGTACGTGTATTGTAGAGTTCTTCACCCTTCTTTATTTTTCCCTGATAGATACGTGTATATGTAAGCTGTCCGTACTGTCCGTCATCAAGTTTGAATCCAAGAGCAACACAAGGTTTTCCTTCTTTACATTCAAGCTTAACTTCAGCTTCATTGTTATCCAAATCAAGAGCTACGTTGTCTACTTCATCAGGAGCCGGCAGGTAGCGAACTACACCGTCAAGCAATGGCTGAATACCCTTATTTACATGAGCTGATCCACAGAATACACCAACAAACTGTTCTGCCAGTGTTCCTTTACGGATAGCAGCAATAAGTTTTTCTTCAGAAATATCGTTATATCCCTTTTCCATGATGTCTTCCATAAGAGAATCATCAAACATAGAAGCAGCATCACAAAGTTCTTCACGATATTTATTTGCATCATCCATCATATTTGCAGGAATCTCTGCATAGCGAACAACTTCACCGTTTGCACCGTCAAAGTAGATGGCTTTCATACCAACCAAATCAACAACACCTTCAAGTTTGTCTTCAAGTCCGATTGGAAGTTCCATCATGTAAGCATTAAGACCAAGTTTTTCACGAATCTGCATACGTACGCGAAGTGGATTAGCACCCTGGCGGTCACATTTATTTACAAATGCGATGCGAGGTACATGATAACGTTTAAGCTGACGGTCAACAGTGATAGACTGAGACTGTACACCGGCAACGGCACAAAGAATCATAATAGCACCGTCAAGAACGCGAAGTGAGCGTTCAACTTCAACAGTAAAGTCAACGTGGCCTGGTGTGTCAATAACGTTGATTGTGTAGTCTTTCCAGTTAACCTGTGTTGCTGCTGACTGAATAGTGATACCGCGTTCACGTTCCAGTTCCATTGAATCCATAACAGCACCAACACCGTCCTTTCCGCGAACTTCGTGAATCTGGTGAATCTTGTT
>JABUUX010000456.1 GCA_021442965.1 Treponema sp. | reverse complement strand
AAACCTTTTACACAGGCTAAAGCAAAAGAATTAAGCTGCAAAGACGAACTGATTTTTATTTGCGGTCGTTACGAAGGAATCGATCAGAGAATAATAGACAGTTACGTAGACGAGGAAATCTCTATAGGAGATTACGTAATGTCCAGCGGTGAAGTTGCCTGCACAGTAATCATTGATACAGTCTACAGACTGGTTGATGGAGTTATAAACAGCGAATCACTGGAAGAAGAAAGTTATTGTGGCGGACTTTTGGAATACCCTCAATACACAAGACCTCCTGTGTACAAAGGCATGAAAGTTCCTGATGTTTTACTTTCAGGAAACCATGAAGAAATCCGAAAGTGGAGGCTTAAAAAGCGTCTGATGAAGACTCTTGCTAACAGGCCAGATATGATAGCCCTTGCAAGACAGAACGGACAGCTTTCTCTTGAAGCCGAAAAGATGATTGAGGAAATAACCGAACAGGCTTTTACCAAGCACGATAAAAAAAAGTGCCGGGTAAAAAAAGCCGTAAATCCAAATCCTATTGGAGACTAAAATGGATCTTATTAAAACTATTGAAGAAACACAGAAACGTCCTGGAGCACAGGATTTTAATGTTGGAGACACAGTAAAAGTTTACTTCAAGATTATTGAAGGAAAAACAGAACGTGTTCAGGTATACGAAGGTCTTGTAATCTGTAAGAAAAACTCTGGTGCACGCAAGACATTCACAGTACGCAAAATTTCTTACGGTGTAGGTGTTGAACGTGTATTCCCATACAACTCACCACGCATCGTAAAAGTTGATATCGTACGCCCGGGTAAAGTACGCCGTGCTAAGCTCTACTACATTCGTGATAAAATTGGTAAAGGAGCAAAGGTTAAAACATTGGTTGGTGCTAAAGTTAATGCCGCCATGGAAGCACGAAACGCCGCAGCACAGGCCGCTGCAGAAGCAAAAGCCGCAGCTGCTTCAGAAGAAAACAAATAAGTTTTCTGTATAAAAAAAATCCTGCAAGTTTTGACTTGCGGGATTTTTTTATTTAACCTAGAATTCAAATTATGCAGACCAATTTTATTCATGCAACAGAATCACCCGAGGTTCAAACACAGGGAAAGATTATTCGTGAAGGAAGTTCTGTATTTGTCCGAATTCTTTCCTCTCATGGAAACGGAAAATACACAGCCTCTGTGGCAGGAATAAAAATAATAGTAAAGTCTTTAGAAACCTTAAAACCCGGTCAGGTATTTACAGGGAAAATTGAGGTTCAAAACGGAACCACTGTAATTTCAAAAAATAATTTACAATCTCTTACCCTTCTTCAAGATATTAAAACACTTAATTTAACATATGGAGGAAATTTATCATCACTGGAAGCTTTCCCAGAACTGTCCGCTCTTCTTCAAAGCATGAATCTGGAAACAGACAGTCTGTCGCTTCAAATCCTTTTACAGTACAAACAACTTGGAATGAAGCTGGACGCAAAAACCATGAATAAAATCAGGAAAATGGCTTTAAAATCCGAAAATCCGAAAAAAACCGTAGAAAAACTTGTTTCCCTAGCACAAAAAGGAATTGATATTTCTTCAATAAAATTACTTAATGACTACGATTTTCCCTTTAATGCCCAGAATCAAAATAACAAACAAAACAATAAGTTTTTAACCGATACAACACCAGAATCAATGCTTAGTGAAATAAAATCTTTCATAAGTTCTGTACTATCGGGAAATTTGGAAAATAAACCCGGCATATTGACATTAATGAATCATTCAGGAGTACAAAAAGATATTTCTTCTGAATACACCTGGATTATGTTCCCTTTGGAAATATGGAATTTGGAAGAAGACAAAATAAATGGAAATGGCCTTCTAAAAATCCTTTTGGGTAGTAATGACCGAAAAATGAAACAAATGAATCTGGAATTAAACTATCAGAGTGAATCTTATAGATTTCTACTGAACACTACGGGAAGTAAAATTACAGGATTTAAATATGCACTATCACCCCAAAACACAGTATATTCAAAAGTAATAGAAAAAAATCTTTCAAAATATCACCCTGAACAAGTTTCCTATTCCTCACTGGAAGGAAATTCTTTGGACTTTGAGGATATTTCTTTTGCAGGAGGATTTGTATGAGTCAAAAAAAAGCCGTAGCTCTGAAATATCCTAAAGATGCCCCCGCCCCTTTTATCACAGCGGTAGGAAAAGGAGCTTTGGCTGAAGAAGTGTTGAAGATAGCAAAAATGAATGATATTATGATATTAGAAAATACAAAAATGACAGACTTTCTTTCTGTACAGGAAGTTGGAACTGCAGTTCCTGAAGAAGCATGGGAAGTACTGGCACAGATTTTCTCTATAATTATAAAAAGTCAGGAAAAGTGAATGGACAGAATTGAAATTTCAAATATAAAAGTTGGAATGCGTTATTCAAAACCAATATTCTTCGATGACGGTAAAAATATGTTCATAGAATCGGGAGTTTCCATAAAACCTCACCACATGGCAGCATTAACAAAATGGAAAATCCCATTTCTGCTTTCAGACGGTCGTCTTTTAGGAGAAGGCGAAACAGCAGAAGAGGAGCTTCCAGCTCTGGATGAAATAGAAGACCTTGATGAATTGGAAGAACTTTGAGAAAAGATAACAAAACAACCGGTTCTGAAGGTGAAAACAGAGCCTATGACTACCTGAAATCCAAAGATTTTGAGATAATAGCCAGAAATTGGAGGATTAAAGGTGGTGAAATAGATTTAATAGCAAAAAAAGGAGAAACAATCGTATTTTTTGAGGTAAAAACTCTTCCAAATGCCACATTAGACATGTTAAAAGCGGTTCTTGGACCTCAAAAACAACAAAGAATTATAAAAACGTCTAAACGTTTTCTGCAAATTAATCGACAATATAGTAACTACTTCGTAAGATTCGATGTAATAATTTTTGATATGCAGGATTTACCCCCTGTTTACCATATAGAAAACGCTTTTTCGGAGCATTTATGATTCCATCCGTTGCTACTAAACATGACACTTCAGTACTCGTTCTAGAAAAAGAAGAGACTGAAAAGTTGTCTCCCCGTATATTGGAATTACGGAAAAAAATACATGATTCAGAGTATCTGGATAACGCTGTGCAAAGAATTGCATTTGTTATAAGCCAAAAACTGGTAGAAAACCCTGAAGAACTAACGTTGCGGGAATCTGAAGAATAAAATAATTTCCGCAATACAAATTGAGGAATTTATGGATAAGAGACGTAACAGAAAACATCACAATAATTGGAATAACCAGAAAAACAACCAGAACGAAAAACCTTTTGCACAGAAGCAAAAGGTTTTCCAGTTTAACAAAAACCAGTATGAAGATTTTGAAGCTGAAAAACAAAGACAGCAGTCTATTATAGATTTCAAAAACAGAGAAATTATATGTCCTAAATGCGGAAAACCAATTGACGATGTAACTAGTGCCATTACAGACAAAGAATCAAAAACCCCTGTTCACTTTGATTGCATTATGGCAGACCTTTCTTCAAAAGAACAACTAGGGCAAAATGAAAAAATTGCCTACATCGGACAGGGAAGATTTGGGGTTCTTTATTTTGAAAACCCACGTGATCAAAGAAAATTTACCATAAAAAAAATAATTGAAGTTGAAGACCGTGACACAAAACCAGAATGGAGAAATGAAATTTCTGGTCTTTTCAGCCAGGTGCAGTAAACAAAAATGCCTGTAAAACATCTGGATATTACTATACTTGCAAAAGTTGTAGACAATTTTGGGGACATTGGAGTTACGTGGCGCCTTGCTAGAAACCTTAATTATTGTGCAAAGCGTAATTCAGAAAACTACTCTTTAAATATACGGCTTATTACAGATAATCTAGTATCTTTCAACAAAATCAACAGTAAAATTAATCCATTACTCCCCTTTCAGGAATGTGAAGAAATAAAAATCTATGATTGGGGAAACTATGAATTTTGCTACAACTCCTTTACAAAAAATACTCCTGATTTAATTCTTGAATGTTTTCAATGCGGAAATCCTGATTGGTTAGAAAAAATCCTATTTGAAGATCGAGTTGAAGACCATCCTGTAAATATCATTATGATTGATTATCTTTCTGCAGAACCTTGGGTTAGTGACTTTCACTGCCTGAAAAGCCTTACAAGAACAGCTTCAGTTCCAAAAGTAAATTTTATGCCGGGTTTTGCAAAAAAAACAGGGGGACTCTTAATCAATGAACAATGGACAATGAACAATGGACAATATAAAAATGGAATTATAAAAAATTTAAATCAAAGATCTAATGAAAAAAC
>JABUUX010000032.1 GCA_021442965.1 Treponema sp. | reverse complement strand
ACAGAACCTTTCATTCCCATACTTCCTGGTGTAAGTACAACTTCTGCACCGTAAGCTTTGAGCATTGTCTGACGTTCTACACTCATGGTATCCGGAAGAACAAGTATAGCCTTATATCCTCTTGCAGCAGCTACAAATGCAGCTCCAATTCCTGTATTTCCGCTGGTTGGTTCAATAATTGTAGCACCGGGTTTTAAAAGTCCTTTATTTTCAGCATCTAAAATCATTTTATATGCTACACGATCTTTTATACTTCCCGCAGGATTCAAATATTCAAGTTTTGCAAGAATTTCTGATTTTAGACCTTTCCCATAATTATTTAATTTAAGCATAGGTGTATTTCCAATCAGTTCCAGCGCATTCTGTTTTATATCCATATAAAAAAATCCTCCGTAAATCTTTTACATTTTCTAAAACTCTTCATTTTTGGTCAATAAACTTATAGTTTTTACATTATTTCTTTCATGTGATAAAATATAAAACGGTGGGATAATATGAAGAAATCATCAACTTTAATTTTATTTTCTCTGATCCTTATTTTTTCCGGATGCAGTGAAACAAAAAAACAAAATGAAAATCAAGATAAAGAAATTATTTTTATAAATCCTGATATCGAAAAAATTGAAAAGATTTATAACAATATGTCTTCAAGATTTAAGTCGGAAATAAAACTGTCAGATTTTTCTATGGAACAAAAAAATGAATTCATTAATGATTTAAATTTTGTTCTTGAAGAAGAAAAAAAATATAATTCAGAAGACCTTCCGCTTTACTTCCTTATCGATAAAAAAAATTATGCACCTGAAGGTTATAGCCCTCACAATTTAATTCCATTAAAAAAGAATGATTTATACAACATTAGCCGTAACGATCTTTCGCTTCGACCCGAAGCAGAAACAGCACTAAAAGAAATGGCATCTTTTGCAAAATCAGAAGATATAAAAATACTAATCAGTTCTTCATACCGATCGTATGAATATCAAAAAAATCTTTTCGATTATTGGGTCAAGGTTGACGGTCTGGAAGAAGCGGAACGGGAATCAGCAAGACCCGGCACAAGTCAGCACCAAACTGGATTTGCAGCAGACTTTGGTTCTATAACTGATGATTTTGCAGAAACTGAAATGGGAATATGGATGTACAATAACGCAGCAGATTTTGGCTGGTCTTTAAGCTTTCCCAAAAATTACGAGGATATTACAGGGTACCGTTGGGAATGCTGGCATTTCCGTTTTATTGGAAAACCAGCCTGTCAGTTTCAGAAAAAATATTTTAACAATATCCAGCAGTACATGCTTGAATTTATTGATGCGTGGAAAAAAACAAAATAGGAATTATTTATGAATTTAGATGAGTTTAGAATGAATGCTTATATGAGTCAGAAAGATGACGGAAAAGGTTTTAAAAAGTTTTCTGATGCCATACCTTCACAAGGCTTTGAAAAAACAACAATTCCACAAGAACTTCCCAAAGACAAAGAATCCGTATATCGCCGTGTAGCTAAATTCCTTGTTTTAATTGGAGAAGATGAAGCTGCAAAAATTCTACCACACCTTTCTGAAGAACAAATTACAAAAATTGTTTCAGAAATTGCATCTATAAGAAGTGTTCCCAAAGAAGAACAGGCCGTTATTCTTGAAGAGTTTAACAGTCTTGTAAATAATGCAAGACAAAATGGCGGCATGGAAACTGCAAGAGAAATGCTTGAAAAAGCATATGGTAAAAAACGTGCAGAACAGTTAATTCAAAAAGCAGTTCCATACGGATCCGGAAAGCCATTTGATTTTTTAAAGGATGCGGAAAATGAACGGATATACCAGCTTTTAAAAGGTGAAAATGAAGGAGTTCAGGCTATAGTTCTTTCGCATCTGGATCCTAAAAAAGCTGCAAAAGTAATTAACTTTATGAATCCGGAAGAAAAAAAAGAAGTTGTTCTAAGACTTGCAAAAATGGAAGTAATTTCACCTGAAGTAATACATCGTATCGATAAATCACTCCACGAAAAATCACTTACACTTACCTCTGAAAAAACCGAAATAATTGACGGAAGAAATGCTTTGGCTCAAATACTAAAAAAAATGACACCCGGCACCGAAAAAGAGATTCTTAATAATTTAATCACTGACGATCCTGATTTGGGAGAAGACTTAAAATCCCGTCTCTTTACAATGGATGATGTAATTAAAGCAGAAGACCGGTTTATTCAGGAAAAACTTCATGATATGGCAGACGCAGAAATAGTCTATCTTATTGCAGCCAAAACCGATGATTTCCGCGAAAAGATTCTTTCAAACGTATCAATGAATCGAAAAAGTCAGATTCTTAGCGATGAAGAAATGCTTAAACCTCTGAAAAAATCAGAAGTAGATAAAATTACAAATAATTTTGTATCAGACCTTCGCAGGGCGTATGAAAAGGGCGAGTTAAGAATTAACGGTCGTAATGACGAAGAGTATGTTTAAATATGGATTTTAATTGTGAAGAATTCAAACCGGATAATGATGAGTCTCTAAAGTTTTTTTATAACCGAGAAGAGCGCCTTAAAAAAGCACCCCAAAACGTTCAGGACTACTACAATGGAAATTTTGAATTACAAAAAGGTTTTAAGGTTTTATTTAAAAACAAAACAAATAAATTTCTTCTCCTAACTCTTTGCGTCTTAACCGCATTTGTATTTTTTTTCTCACGCATAAACACAGGAAAAAATAAAGGAAGTTTGGATAATTTAAAATTAGAACTTACAGCATTTTCTTATGAAGATGAAATTTTTTCTTCAGTAAAAATTTCAGAAATAAAAAAAAATGAAAACTCAGAAAGAAATCCTATAGTCGTTAATCTTTCTTTTGATTTTATTAATACTGACGGTCAGATTTTCGACCAAAAAGAGTTTTCACTCCTTATGGATAACACTGAAAAAACTCAATCCTGCAAAATCACTGATTTTGATATAACAGAAATTACACTTACAGCATATACAGAAAAAGATTCCATTATGCTCAGAACCCCAGTAAAAAAATAAAAGTCAGTTGAACAAAAAGTCTTGAAAAATTATTTCAAAAATCAGTTTAATACAAGTTTGTCTGTTCTATACCAAACCACCCTTGCCTTATCTTTTTCCACATAAACAGCCGAAATAATTCCGTCACTCGAAAGACTCATATTGTGAAATAAAACATTTTCTCGGTTTACATCAAAATGTCTGTGCAATACTTTTTGCGTTTCTGTCTGAATCATCTCTACATCAAAACCACTTGTTGTACTTACAACAAAAAACTTCCAGCCGTTTTTAGTAACACCTAAAAAATCATAAGGCAGTTTGTAAGTAAGTTTACTAAAATCCACTGTAACAGATTCTTCATAAGGCGGAATTGAAACAGGATTTCCGTAAAGGGCTGTTTCAATATCAATAGGATAAAGGAGAGTATTTATATATCTGATTCCAGACTGAGCATTAGATGCTTTATCTGAATAAGATGAATAATTATCAATTTTTACGTAAAGTTTGTAATCGTTATAATCTGGTACTATATTTTCTACAGTAAGAAAAACATCAGAATCTTCATCAATGCCGGAAATTTTTGGACAATCCGAAACACTAACAGGAATCATATATTTGAAAAATCCGTCTTTCCCAAACCAGTAAACCATAAGTCCATTTTCTGCAGAAGAAACCACCACAAGTTCGTCTTTTTCAGTTGTAAAAATATTTCGGATATAAGGGAATGGGGTTCCGCCAGGTCCCTGTTGTCCTATGTAATCAATCTGACTTCCATTTCTAGGAATTCGTAAAATAGTCTGACAATACAAAAGATTCCCATTTTCACTAAGTTCCTGTCTGTCACGTGGAATTGTACATACTACGTACATACATTTTGCAGAATCAACTGATATCTGTCCTGTATAACCAAACGGAAAAGCAATTTCCCGATGAATACTTCGTTCCACATCTCCGGAATTATCCAAAAGCTCTTTAGTCAAAGAATCTTCATTATAAAAAAGAGTCAATAAATCCCCATAGGAATTTAATTCCATTATTTTTTGAGATTCACCATTTACCAGATAAAAGAAACCGTCCTTCATAAAAATGCCGGTATTAACTTCTCCAACATGATTTAAACTGAAAACATTTATCTGTTCTTCAAAATTACCATACGAAAGCGTAAATAATTCATCTTCAGTAATAGATTCCACTCCGTTTTTCTTTGAACAGGAAGTAAAAATCAGAATTATAATTGTAAATATGCATAATAACGGATGTTTCAAAAACTTCATATTTAAAACATAAAGTTTCAATTCTTACTTG
>JABUUX010000226.1 GCA_021442965.1 Treponema sp. | reverse complement strand
TTTCCTTGAACTATAGGAAAAAGAAGCCCCTTATATCCGTTTTCTTTCTGAATTTCCCATTCTTTTTTTGCACGCAAAAGCCAGTCAGAAGTAAGTTTTAAAGATTTCTCAGCCTCTTTTTTTTCTACACCCCATCCAGAACAAACATCAAGCTGCATTTGAATATCTGAATTAAATTTAGTCTGAAACTGAACAACATTTTCAGGTGTAAACATATGGTAACTTCCATCAATATGACTTTGGAAGCGTACACCATCTTCTGTTATCTTCCGTAATTTAGAAAGACTGAATACTTGAAATCCTCCGGAATCTGTAAGAAAATTTTTATTCCACTTTGAAAAACCATGAAGCCCACCCATTTCAGAAACAAGTTCTGCCCCTGGTCGTAAATAAAGATGATATGTATTTGCCAAAATAATTTCAAATCCAATTTCTTCCAAGTCATCTTTTGTAATTGCTTTTACAGTAGCATTCGTTCCTACCGGCATAAATACGGGAGTTTTAACTTTCCCATGTGGAAGATTAAGTTCCCCCGACCGAGCTTTAGAGTTCATATCCTGATGTAATATTCTAAATACAGAATCCATAAAAAACCTCTATTTATGTTCTTGAAAATCTTAATAAAACAATACTGGCGGCTGTAAAAATAATAACAGGGAACCAGGCTCCCGCAAAAGCAGAAATATAACCGTACTGAGCCATAAGCATAGTCAGCATCTGCGTAACATAAAATAAAACTGCAGCAGAAACCGATGATGCTAAACTAACAAGAAGAACATTTTTCTTTGTTCTACCAGTTAAACCAATAGAAAGAAAAACAACAATAAAAACTATAAACGGAAATGCAAATTTTTTATAATATTGAGAAAGTTCTTCATTGTAAGGAAGTCCCGCTCTTTTTAAATGATCTATATAAGCTTTAGCTTCCTGAACATTTACATTCTCTATGGAAACATTATCACGGCGAAAGGTTTCACAAGGTTCATTTATCCGTTCAGACAAGGTGTCATCAAAAGGAACTTCAAGAAGAGCTTTATCAATATAATCATATTGAATAACATTAGAAAGAATCCATTTTTCTTTTTCAGAATCCCATGAAGCATCTGACGCGTAAACAATATGTTCCAAGTATTTTTCATCGTCTCTAAAAACCAGATAAGTATTATAAAGCTTTTTCTGAGGCTCATTATATTCCCTTACAAAATATAAAAGTTTACCTCCTTCAGAAATTACACCTACATTTGTATTACTGGAATTTACTTTTGTATCTAAAGCCTGATTCTGAAGCCTTGTTTTTTCTGCATACGCTTTTACTACAACTTTATCATCAAAAAAGAAAAGAGCAAAAGTCATTATAAAAGAAAAAATAAGCATAGGAAGTGTAAAACGTAAAAGTGATACTCCAGATGCAAAAACAGCAAGCATTTCATTACTGGCGTAAAGCTGACTCAAACAATAAGCAGAACCAAAAAGAATAGCCAGTGGAACTGAATACCAAACAGTCTTTGGTGTATACAAAAGCATAATTCTAAGAACCACTTTTACCGGAACTTCCATTTGAATGTATTTCCAAAGATTCATAAGAAGATCTACAACATTTAAAATAACAGAAAAGAAAATAAGGGCAAAAAGAAAAACAGGAACAAATTTTTTTAGTATAAACGATATTAATTTCATCTTTTATTTTTTAATTACCACCATATACAAAAGGCCTCCAATTCCACCTAAAAGAAGGTTTGGAATCCACATGGCCCAAAATCCATTAAAGCCGTTTCTGGTAGAAAACAACTGCCCTAAAATCATCATAGCCCAGTTTAATACACAAATTATCAAGCCTAAAACAAGCCCAATAGTCTGGCCGTTATGCTTCCCAAATAAGAATGCCAGAGAAACAGAAAGAATTGAAAAGAAAACTGCAGCAAAAGGAATAGAAAATTTCCTATTAAAAATCATGGAATATGCATTCAAAACCTTTAATTCAGTTTTTCCCTCTTTTTTCATCTGTCGAATTTCTTTTCCCAAGTCATAAGATGTCATCTGATCCGGATTTGTTGATGTATAACTTCCAGAACTTGTAGTAGTATCAAAAATAGTGAACATAGCGCTTTCAGAATCCAAAATATCATAATTACCGCTGTAATGTGAATCAAAAGAAACAACAAAAGGATTCTTCATTTCCAACTGCATAAAAATTCCATTTATGCCTGTAGTCTGAACTTCAGTCTCTTTTGCTATAATTATCCGGTCTTTACCATCAGAATCAGTTTGAAAAAAAACCACATCAGAAACATTATGATCATTTACCTGACCTATTGCAATTTTTGCCCCTTTCATTGTTTTAATAGAATTAGATTCAAGTTCTACAGAAGGAGTTTTACTGAAAATCTCGCGGGAAATTTCCTGAGCCTGAATTGAACCAAGGGGAAGAAGATAATCATTTATAAAAAAAGAAAATATTGAAATAATCAGCCCTAAAGATACTACTGGTATAATAATAAATGAATAAGAAATTCCCGAAGCTCTAAAAACAAGAACTTCATTATCAGACATCATTCTTCCAAGACACATCATAAATCCAACAAAAGTTGCATAAGGTGCAGACTGTGCAATGATTGAAGGAAAATAACAGATAAGAAGTCTCATAACATCATATACAGGAACTTTGTTTTTTAAAAGATTTTCTGCAACAAGAAGAATTTGATTAACAAAGAAAACAAGAAAAAAGAAAACAAAAAGAATTGCAAAATAAAGTAAAAGTTCCTTAATAAGATATACAATTAAAACTCGTTTTCCAAGTTTCTTAGGCTTTTTCACAAGAGAAGAAATTTTAGAGAAAAAATTTTCTAATACATCTATAAACGAATTTAAACGTCCATTAACCATAAATCAGACACCTGTGTGACCAAACCCGCCGCTTCCTCTTTCTGTCTGGTTAATATCCTGAACCTGAATAAATTGTGCTTGAATCACAGGAGAAACTACAATCTGTGCAATGCGGTCTCCATTATTTATTGTAAAACTTTCTTTACCATGATTAATTAAAATGATTTTTAATTCGCCACGATAATCACTGTCAATAGTTCCGGGAGTATTTAAAACAGTAATTCCGTATTTAGCTGCCAAGCCGCTCCTGGGTCTTACCTGAATTTCATAACCTTCAGGAATTTCAAAAAATAAACCGGTTGGAATCAAAGCTGTTTTGCCAGACTCTATTACAAGAGGCATATCCAAAGATGCACAAACATCTGCGCCTGCTGCCCCCGAGGTCTTATAAACTGGAAGAACTCCATTCTGGCATTTTGTCTTAACTGAAACAATCATAATAAAATAATACCATAAAAAATTAATGTATAACAGATAAAAACAAGTCAGAAAACAATAACATCATTTCTTAGATATAATGAACTGCATAAATACGTCAAGTTCGTTATCTTCTGCAGTAACTACTGCACTTCCATTCTTTAACTGAAACTTTAAGCCTTTCTTTTTTTTAGGAGTTTCCATTTTACTTAAATCAATTTCATTTCCGGAAACTGAACTGTCAAAAATAACAAACGGTTTGGGATACTTACAATAATACGAAAAAGATTTGTCATCCGGAGTAAATGAAAGCTTATGAACAGGATAATCTTTTATCATAATATCAGCTGTTTTGTGAATTATTTCTGGCAGCATATTTTCACTTGTAAAATCACAGAACAATTCAGAATCCTTATTAATATACATTTTTGTAATCTTAAGTCCATTGGTCTCAACTGTAAAACAAACTTTAAAGTTCATTTTACAATCTCCAAATTGTTTTAAAATTTCCCCCATCTGTTTCATATTAACGCCATAAAAAACAAAATCTTCCAAAGGCTCATCATTAACAACAGGAGAAGACTTTTCTTGTTTTTCATTAGAAGACCCCATATAGGCTTCAAGTTCTTCAGGATGATCTACTATCATTTGAAGAAATTCTTTAGAAAAGTTTCCATTCCATGTAAACCAAAATTCACTAGTTTTATCTTTGCACGAAACAAACAAAAGAGATAAGAAAAAAATTAACAGTACAAAACTTTTTTTCATATATATGATTTTATCACAAAAAAGAAAAAAATCCAAAAAAAAGGCAGCCCAAAAAGGACTGCCTTATATATTCATTGTCATGCTGATGCCCAAGCCGCAAGAGCGGCGACTTAAATAACTTCCAACAGGCAAACGAACTTTGCTCGTATCTTGATTCAGCATCTACACCGCATATAGTATAAAGATTCCGAAACAAGTTCGGAATGACTTAGCCTTCAATTGCATCAATGGCGAATGCTTCTGTGCAATTTAAAACTCCCACTGATTCTGCATTCGCCTGCAATTTTCTTCGAAAATTGCTTCTA
>JABUUX010000380.1 GCA_021442965.1 Treponema sp. | reverse complement strand
GAACTTGCAATGTTTTTCAATACAGAATTGTGGTCAAACGAACGAGACTATCTTGTGTTTTTATGCATGGCTTCATTCGGACTAAGGATGGGTGAAGCAAGGGCACTTAAACCGCGTCAGTTTATTTTTGACAGAAATGCACTTGTGGTTGACGGCTTTTGTAAATCAGACGGAATGAGAACTGATTACAACAAGAAAGGTTCGGACGAGGACAAAAAATGGCGGGTAAGTTTCGGTCCTGCTTCCACTATGCGGGCAGTGAAAAATTACATCGAGGAAAACAATATTGACGATGATGATTTTCTTTTTCAGCGTGAAGGAGGTGTTCCGTTACGGCGGGAATATCTTGAAGAAGTTTTCAGGCGCAGACTGAAGATTGTTGGAATCAATGAAGAAAAAAGAAAACTGATTCCACATTCATTCAGGTTTACGTATGTTACCAGAATGAGACGAAATGCGGGCGTTGAAACTGTACAGAAACTTGCGGGTCATACATCAATCGAGATGACTGAGTATTACACAAGGGCTGCAATTCCAGAAATGATTGAAGGACTGAAAGATGCAGTTCCAGCGGCAGAACAGTTGTTTGCATAAAAAAAATCGGTCGGGAGAAAAACTTCCGGCCGTTTGATTTTAACAAAACACAAACAAAATCGGTTTAGTAATTTTCAATATCTTCGTTCAAATCTCTCTGGCGTGAAGGTTCATCAGGATGCTTACGGATATATTCAAAATCAAAGTCACGTCCGTTTACATGATTGAAATATTGGAAAAGTCGTGATACCTGTCGTCTAATCATTTTCTGGTCTGGTTCTGGCAGTTCATCAATTTCCCGAAGGAAATATTCCCATTTATTTTTGTATATGTTCACAAAGTTTGCATCGTCACGAGAAAGCTCAACCTTTTCGATATTTTCCGGAATTGTGTTGTCTCTGCCTGTAAGAATGTAATCAATCGATTTTTCAAAAAAGTCAGAAAGTTTTTTTAGTACATCATAAGACGGAATGCTTCTGTTTCCAGCCCAGTTTCTAAGTTCGAAAATATCTACAATGCCAGAAATCGGAGAAAAGAATTCCATCATGCTGTCATCAATCAGATCGTGAAAACCAGGCTCCATTTTGGAAAAACCATTACTTGTAAGCAGTTCTAAGATTCTAAGATAAATCTGCGAAGGTGAACACATAAAATCTGAAGAAGAGGAAAGTTTTCCAGTGAGAAGCCATTCTGTAGAAACATAAAAATAATTTGCAACTTTCAAAAGAGTATCTGCATTAGGAGCACCGTTCAAAATCTTCCAGTTGGAAAAAGTACTTCGGGAAATCTGAAGCGTATCACACAAAGACTGTTTTGAAATCCCCCGTTCTTTTGTCAGAATATCAATGCGGTTCAGTAATTCATCATTATATGCTTTCATCATAAATCTAGTATGACATATTATAAATAATATTTCAATATTGACATTCTAATTTTAATACGTTATCTTATATTTAAGTTTATTATATTTATGATGTTATCTTAGATTTAATAAACCACAAAGACACTATAAGCCGTTTGCCACGGGGCGGACTTGTTATGATGGCAGGTGACAAAGACACAGAACATAGGTAACGCAAAGGCAAAAGAAACAACATTTACAGGAGGACTCAGAAATGGGCCAGACGGAACTACAACTTAGAGGCATCGAACTGAAGCTGGACAGACTTTTGGATATGTTGCAACTGCAGAAAGATGAACTCAAAAACGAAGAGAAAGTAAACCAGATCGAAAGCGAATGGATTACTTTGACACAGGCTTGTCAGATGCACGGAGGATACAAACTCAGCACGCTAAGGGCAAGGCTTGATTTGCAGCCGAAAAACGGCATCGGAACAATGATAGGCAAGAACAAATGCTGGAGGAAGGCTGACATTTTGGAATGGCTTTCAGTCACTACCCCGCAAGAACGGAAAGCCTATCAGAAGAAATACTCAAAAAGTGTTTCGTAAAAATTGACATCACCGTAATTATTCCCAGTATTACGGGAGGTGGAATGACATCATGAGGAGTACAGAAAATTGAAAAATGATAACCACGAAATTTCTGAAGAAACAATTTTTACTAATGCAAGCCGGATGGTTGTTTGGCAGAGAGGAATAATCAACCTTAGTGTTCTTTACACTATGGGACAATGTTCAGGGCATAGCTTTGACTGCCAGGACATTACAATCCTTACATGGTTTGCAGAATTTTCCCAAAGCGGAAAGATGAGGCAGAATCATCTCTACAGTAAAAAAGACAACAAATATTATGACGATTTTTTCTTTGTAAACTACGAAGGAATTATCACTCAAAATCCACTTTTAAAAATTGACTCACGGAGAACGATTGCAAGACGGTTTGAGCGTTACTGTAAAACAGGAATACTTGACTTCTGCCTTGTGACAAGCGGAGGATGTTTTACGAATTACAGATTTTCAAATCCACACAAAGAACTTCTTTTAAGTCATGATGTTCAGGCATTCAGAAAAGTACCGGAACTTTATGGATTAAAATGGGATGTTCAGAATGTGGACGCAAAAATACAGCCCACAGAATTTCAAAATCCAATCCCATGTACTTTTACGTGCACAGATATGGATGAAGAAGTACATACAAATAACTCTGTAGTTAATGACTTTACAGTTAAAGACTCACCTGTTATTACATCTCTTTCGAATAAGGAAAACAAGAAATACAAAAATGAAATCAACAAAATTCTTTTTTCTTTGTTTGAAAAAAGGGCTGCTAATTTTACAAAAGATTTTCCCGATAAGATTCTTTCTGTTTTTGATGCAAAAGGAATCGGGAAAGACAGACTCTACGGTTATCTGAACTTTGTTCTTGAATGCACAAAAAAGAGAGTCAAAGATGATACGAAAACTTTGTCATATTTTTATAAATGTGCGGTCAATCAAAGAACGGCAGAAAATTATCTTGCAAACCAGAAACCGTTTTATGACGAAAAACCTCTGCCAGAAGAACTGGAATCAATCTGGTAAAAAACTAATGGAGAAACTGAAATGAATTATGCAATTAACACAATGGATGGAATAAAACTGATTTCACGTTCATACGAAGAAATCTACAATGACAGAATTATTTCAATTATGAAACAAAATCGATGCAGCCGAGAAGAAGCAGTAGCAGAACTTGATGAGGAAGAAAGACTGTACAATGAGCAGGAAAAACAGAACGAGCTTGAGATGATAAATACCCGCCTCAAAAACAACGGAGTTCCTTGTGATTTGATAAAAGCAAGTTTTGAAAATTATCAGACAATAACTCAAAGCCAGACGGAAGCTTTGAATATATCACGAACATTTCTTCAGAACAAAGATTTTCTCACTCTTGTATTTACAGGGAATCACGGAATGGGGAAAAGTCATCTTGGAGTTTCTCTTCTTAGGGAGAAAGCTGGAATTGGAAAATATGTTACAAGCAAAGACATCTGCCTGGAGTTTTCAGATGTAAAACGTCAGTTCGGTGAAAGCCAGCTTACTCTGTTAAAAGAATATGCAGCCGTTGAATTTCTTGTAATTGATGAATTTGGATTTACGTATGATGGTTCTGATGACCGTTCGATTATTCAGGGAATTTTATTTGACAGGATTTCTGCGAAAAAGAAAACCGTGCTGATTTCCAACAAAGACCAGAAGCAGACCATCACAGACCTTGGAGCAAAAATTATTGACCGAATGAAATTGTGCGGAAAGATTTACGAACTTAAAGGAATGAGTTTTAGAGAACAACTGGCTGCAAGACTAAAAAAGCCTGCACCCGCCGCTTAAGTAGCTGTGAAAAAGTGATTTTTCAAGTTAATGAAAACTTAGTACAAAACCGAAAGACCGACTGCCACGTGGCACTCGGTCTATTTTTATGTCTTTTTAACACTTCCCGAAAAATTGATTTTGTAAACACGATAACTCATTGTTGGATATGGAGTTACGCAAAGTGATGTTTACAAAATATGATTTTGAAGGACACGGATGTCGAGATGGCAGAAGAAGTTATGACGTGGTGTATGACAAAGCTTTATCTTGCGGAAAGACGGTTAGGATTTTCTTGCGGAGAGATTGTTTTTCCCGTAAAGTGCCATGTGGCATATGAGGGGAAATGTCACCTGCGAATTATTTTCTGAATTAATTATGAAAAAAATAATTTTTCAATTATTTAAATAATTATATTTAATTTTTTTAGAGTTTTTTTGTTTCACCGCAAGATAAAGAAATGCTTACAATAATTTCTATTTCTTTATAAAACATAGGTTTACGTGCATACGGAATAATTATTTGTAAGCAGAAAAGGATTTTTTGGGGGGATTTAAATAGTTAAAATATTGATTTATAAATTAAATCATTTTTTTCATTATCTCATCCCAATAATTGCTTCTGC
>JABUUX010000282.1 GCA_021442965.1 Treponema sp. | reverse complement strand
TTGCAATTTTTAGAGATAACCTTGAAAAAGCGATGTTTTAAGCCTTGTAATTTCAAGGCTTAAAACTCGAAAGTATCTCAAAATAAGGATTTTTAGAGATGCCCTTTAATAATAGGATTTTATAAGAAGGAAAAAATGGGATTGCAGCCAATAGATTTACAGGTAATGTATTCTCAAAGTCCAAATGTTTCAAAGCTGGCAGGTGGGAATGTTCAGGCTTCTCAACTTTCTGATTCAATGCAGCAGACTGTAATTGCACAGCAGAACTTAGAAAATGCCCGTAAGGTTCATGAAACCAATAATGATCAGAGTCAGTCTTCCGAGATTAATGCAGATGCAAGAGGACAGGGTGGAGCTTTTGAAGGCAAACAGTCAGAAGAAAATGGAAGTGCTGAAAGAAAAGAGCAGCCTTTTCAAAATGTTTATAAAGAAAAATATTTAGGAACGATTATTGACATCACGAGGTAGCTTAATGTTGATTTATTTAGAAATAGGGCTTTGTATAATAAATATTGCACTTTTGATTGTCTTTATTGTAGTTTTTAAAAAACGCTTTTCAACAAAAAACGTTATAGATAAGACACGTGCAGAAATGGATCAGCTTATAAAAGAACTTCAGAAAAATACTGTTTATCATATAGATCTTATGAACAGTTCTTGTGACAGACTGAAAGCTCTTAATGCTGAAACTGAAAAAAAAATAGAACAAATGAATAAAAAACTTCAGCTTATTTATTCTGAAAGTCAGTCGATAGAAGGTGCCAGACAGATTCATGAAAATGCCAGACAGGCAACAAAGAAAAAATCATCTGATACATATTCTCCTGAAGTGAACGGGGTTAAGTCGTATGTAAATCCTGAAGCTGTTTTTAAAGTTAATGTTCCTAAACAGAAAGATTTATTTGATCAGGCACTTGAAGTAAAAGATGAAGTAGTGCTTACACAAGATGGAGCAGCCTACAGGGAGGTTCCTCTTATAGCTACAAAGATTGTTGATGAAAAACCGTCTGTTCCTGTTAGAAAAAGCAGAGCAAAAAAATCAGAGCAGGTAATGGAATTATTTAATTCCGGTTATTCAATTAAGGAAATAACCCAGAAACTGAATCTTTCTGAAATAGAAGTTCAGCTTATACTGGATATGAATAATTAGAAATTAAAACTTTTTAGGGGGAATTATGAAAGTAACGAAAAATAAGTTTGGTGTTCTTTCTGATGGAACAAAGGTAAACTTGTGGACTGTTTCTAATGGCAGAATGAGTTTTTCAGCCACTGATTACGGTTGTACACTTACCAGTATTGTTGTAAATAATGAAAAGGGAAGAAAAACAGATGTTCTTCTAGGGTTTTCAACACTTGAAGGCTATTTGAATACAAAGTTTTGCTTTGGTTCAATTGTTGGACGTTTTGCTAACAGAATAGGTAAAGCTTCTTTTACACTGAATGATGTAAAATATAACCTTGATAAGAATGACGGTCCTAATACACTTCATGGTGGTTTTGATGGTTACGATAAAATGATGTGGGAAGGAAAAGTTGTTGAAGGGAAAAAACAGTGTGGAGTTAAATTTACACGTATTTCACCTGATGGCGAACAGGGATTTCCTGGAAATGTAAAACTTGAAATTTCATATCTTTTAGATGATGATAACAACCTTACCTGTAAATATTCTGCAGTAACAGATAAAGCAACTCCAATTAATATTACAAATCATGCGTATTTTAATCTTGCCGGGAAAGGTACAATCAAAGAGCACAGTGCTAAATTCTATTCAAAGTATATTCTGGCAGTAGATTCAAAACTTATTCCATCCGGAAAATTTGTTGATGTTAAAGGTACTCCTTTTGATTTTTCTAAAGAAAAGAAAATTGGTAAAGAAATAAAAGACGTGGGACCTGGATATGATCACTGTTATGTAACTGGAGCTTATGTCAAGGGCGGAAATGCTAATCCTTTGGATGACAATACTGTCGTAAAATTTGGAGAGGTTAAATCACCGGAAACAGGAATTAAAATGACTGTATATACAAATCTGGAAGGATGCCAGTTCTATACAGGAAACTTTATAGGCGGCATTATCGGTAAGAATGGAGTTCCGTATGCACGTCATGATGCTTTCTGTCTTGAGACTCAAGCTTTCCCTGACACTCCAAATAAATCCGAATTCCCTAGCTGTATTCTTCAGCCAGGACAAAAATATAAAGCAAAGACTGTTTACAGCTTTGAATAATTAGAATATACAAATAAAAAAAGGGGTAATTAATCTTTGGGTTAATTACCCCTTTTTTTTAGGGTAGGATTTTCTCCGTATATGCATAAAGACTTTGGAGATTTATTTGAAAAAACTGAATTTTGGGTTTATTATATAAAGGATAATAGTGACACTTTAATAGAGAGGTTCTAAATGGACGTTCAATTACAGGAACTGATTGATAAAATCAAAAAAGACGGTGTTTCAGCCAGTGAAAAGCAGGCCGCCGCTATTCTTTCTGATGCAGAAAAGAAAGCTGGTGTAATTATTGCAGAAGCGGAAGCTAAAGCTGCCTCAATAATCAAAAATGCTGAAAAAGAAACAAAAAGAATGGAAAAATCCAGCGAGGAAGCTGTTGTTCAGGCAAGCCGAAATCTGCTGCTTTCATTCAAGGATTCAATTATTGGAACTTTGGATGGGCTTATAAAAGCCGAAACCGAAAAAGCAGTAACACAGGATGTTTTGAAGAAACTTGTTCCGGAAACAGTAAAAGCATGGTGCAAGAATTCTGATGCATCAGAACTTTCTGTTCTTCTGGCAGAGAAAGACCTTAAAAAACTGGAATCTGCATTTAAGACTTCTTTGAAAACTGAAATTAAAAAAGGGCTTGAAATAAAACCAGATAAGACAATATCTGCCGGTTTCAGAATTGGGGTAAAAAATGGTGCTGCTTTCTACGATTATTCATCAGAATCTGTTGCCGAGCTTTTTGCCCTGTATTTGAATCCAAAAGTTGCAGGTCTTCTTAAGGAAGCTGCAAAGGAAGAGTAGTAGTGGCCGCTTATTATTTTTTAGTATCACAGCTGCCTTCTCTTGGGAATATTGGTGAAAAAAGCGCTATGCCATTGAGTGAGTCTTCGTTTATTGAACTGTGTTCGCGTTATATGTCGGAGAATGAAAAAAAAGTGATTTCAAATCTTTCTCTTGTTCCTCCGCGTGAAACTGCAGATACAGGTTCCTCTTTTCTGAATACATGGTATCAGAAGGAAAGAGATTTGCGCTTGGCTTTGGCTCAAATTCGTGCACAAAAGATGAAAAAAGATTCCTTTATGTTGCCGGGTACCTGTACACAGGATATTCAGCAGGCTGCCCGTACAGCCGTAGGAATGGACAGTCCTCTTTCTGCAGAACAGTATCTTTATGAGTACAGACTGAAACTTCTGGATGAAATTTCACCAATAGACGGTTTTTCAACCGATGCAGTGTACGCATATGGAATCAGGCTTATGCTTGTTTCAAGAATGAAAAAATTTGACGGTGAAAAGGGTGTTTCCGCTTATCACCGGATTTATGATTCAATATTAGGACAACAGTAAAACTTTTAAGGAGTTTATTTAATGACGGATACAAAAGCAAAAGTAGTCGGCATCAACGGAAATATGGTTACCATTGAATTTGAAGGTAATGTTTCCATGAATGAAGTTGGCTATGTAAATGTAGATGGTAAAAAACTGAAGGGTGAAGTAATCCGTATTCGCGGTAACAAAGCCCAGATGCAGATTTACGAAATGACTCAGGGCATTAAGAAGGGTGATAAGATTGAACTTACAGGCGATCTTCTTTCTGCTGAACTGGGACCTGGTCTTCTTGGTCAGATTTTTGACGGTCTTCAGAACCCGCTTCCTTTGGTTGCAGAAAAAGCAGGATTCTTTCTTGAAAAAGGTGTTTATGTAGAATCCCTTCCTCGTAATGTAAAATGGGACTGGACTCCAACCGTAAAGCCTGGTGATGTTCTTATGCGCGGGGATTCCATTGGTACAGTGCCTGAAGGACCGTTTACACATAAAATTTTAGTTCCGTTTGATCTTTACGGAATGCTTACGGTAAAAAAAGTAACAAAAGCCGGAAGTTATACAATTGAAGATGTAATGGCCGTTGTTACTGATGAAAAGGGGAAAGACCACAAACTTTCTATGGTTTTCAAGTGGCCTGTAAAACGTGCGGTTGACTGTTATGCTGAGCGTCTTGCACCAAGTGAACCGATGGTAACTCAGGTTCGCCTTATCGATACATTCTTCCCTGTTTCTAAAGGTGGAACATACTGTATTCCGGGGCCTTTTGGAGCCGGTAAAACAGTTCTCCAGCATACAACAAGCCGTAATGCCGACGTTGACGTTGTAATTATTGCAGCGTGTGGTGAACGTGCCGGTGAAGTTGTAGAAACAAT
>JABUUX010000008.1 GCA_021442965.1 Treponema sp. | reverse complement strand
CATGCTGACAGTACTGATTCAAAAGGTCAGCATCAGACAACACTCCCTTCAATTACATTCGCCAGAGCTCTAAGTAATGCTCCGTATCTTGTTACAAATCGATGGGGAAAAGTAATTAAAAATGGTGGTCAGGCTTATTCAGATATTTCCGATCATACAGGACCTGTTCTTATTAGTGTAATAACAGGGCAAGAAAGTCACGACGAATATAATGCTTCAGTTGGTGAGGCAAGCCAGCATTCTTACGATTCACATAATTATCTGGAATTTGTTTATTCAGAGCCGGTGGATTATTATCAAAACGGTAATCCTTTAATTGAAGCATACAATGCTTTAGGGGCAGTAAATGAAGAAGAAAATATTAGAGCAGTTTCTGATATGGGGGCTGTTGTAAATAATTCTTCCGGATTCCTAGTGTCAGGAATTGCTTCATTTGAGAAAGGTAAACTTGTTACCGGAATACAGGGAACAGATGATAATACAGTTCATGCTTTCTACAGAAACAGGCTTCATTCTGTAAAACTTTCTATTGCAGGTTATACAAACGGTACAGTTCAGGATAACTATGGAAATGATTTTAAGAACTGGATGGGATATATTCAACAGGCAGAAATCCCAACTGGGGCAGTAAAACTTCCGTCTGGCGGTGCTGTAAATGTTCTGGATCTTGCTGTAGACGGAACAACTCCTTTACAAAATGAATGTCACCTTGTAAATACTCTGGGACTTCAGGTAACAAAACAAAGAAATGATTCATATCCTGCATGGGATATAATAAAACCATCCTTTGCTATTTACAGAACCGGAAGCCGCGATAATTCTTGGGTGCCACCTGTTCAGAATTCACTTTACGAATCTATTGGTTCTACAGTTGACGGTTCTTCTTCATTAAAACGAATAGAGTTCCATGTGTTTGATAATAAACCGGAGTATTCAAAAGATGATGAAACTGAATGGGTAATCAGGCGAGGTTGGGTTGAACCGCTTGCACATGCAACTTCAAACCCTGTTTTGTTCAAACCATATTCTTACGCAGCCGATATTTTTGGTGGTTCACATCCGTTTGCTGATACAAACCGTACAAGCGGTGGTGTCCGTTACAGTTCAGTAAGTTCAGCCCATGCAGGATTCAAATATGCAGAAGGAACTTCTGGTACGCCTAATACAAACTTCAATGCTTCTAAAAAAGCGTATTCTGAAGGAACAGCACCAATCTTCCTTCCAACCAGTGGAAGTTCTAACAGTGCTCAGAACTTTGACGGATTGTATTTTGGTTTTGAACTTCAGAATTATATTACATCATTAAAGACTCAGTTCACAGTTTCATATGATGATACTTCAGCTTGGATAACTGACTTGGCAGGAAACAGACTGGAATCTGCAACAATCCGAACCTTGGATCTTACTCCACCGTCATTTAATATGACGCTGGCGGCTCAGGGGCAGAATAAGCTTTATATTCTGTTTAATAAATGTCTGAACTTTGATTCAAAAGTTATTCTTTCTGACGGTACATCAGAAATATCCAGGGATATACTTACAGAACTGCCTCATGCGTTAAGTCTTTATACCATTTCGGGAGGAAATCCTGTTCTGAGTACTGGAATACAGGTAAATCCAAATATTCCGGCAACTGTAGCTTATAGAAGCAGTGATTACTGCAGCATTGAACTTACGCTTACAGATAACGTTACTTTGGATAATGTTCGTAATCTTTATGTAATGGCAAATGCAGGAAATGCATATATAGATCCTACAACAGGAGCAAAAGCAGATACAGTAACATTTATTCAGGATGAAGTAGGAAACTATCTTGCTGCATATTCTGCCCATGCTTTCAGTGATTTTGCAATTAATGTAATTAATCCGTTGTATGCGTATAACGAATCACTTGTTGTGGATGGTCAGCCAATTCAGGTTAACACCTATGGTGAAGGCAGCCATGCAGTTCATGACTGGGCACGAGACCAGAAGAACTACGGAACACTTAATGAAAAAGATGGAATTCATATTATTACGGCTGTAAATGATGAAGCTTCTGTTTCACAAGAATCATTAGGCGCAAAGATGTATCTTGATGGTGCACCTGATTCAGCAGCAGTTTCAGATGAAATTAACCGAACCATGGAAAGAAGTTTCAGAATCTGGCTTCCTGAAGTATTTAATGCAATTTCTCATACAGCAAATACGCCTGAATATATTCAGTTCAATCAGCTTGTTGACGGAACTGATTATTCAAAAGGTTTTGATTTTGAAATTAAGAAAGATCAGGCTTCTATTTGGGATAAGGGTAATCAGATTTCCTTCTTGTTCAGCCTTACAGACAGGTATGGTTCTGATATGGTTATTTACAGAACTCCGGTTTATGCAAACGGAAGTTTCACCTTGGGCTCACCATCCAAACTGTTTGCTTTAAGACTTGAAAATGAAAAAGATCTTTCATCTATCGATTTGTGGTCATTCAGACTTAAGGCTATTGAAAGGCAGCGCGGTGGAGTTTCAGTGATGAATAACGTTATCAATGTTACAACAAATGAAAAAGTAACAATTAAACTGGACAATCCAAAGAGCGGAAAAGTAGAGGTTATTGTTATGACTCTTGATGGAAATGTTGTCAGATATTTGAATCATGGAAATCTTAAAGAGGGAACTTCATACTTCAGTTGGGACGGACGTAATAATAGTGGAAAGCCTGTTGCTCGCGGTATGTATTTTATACGTGTTGTTGGAAATGATTTTGATGAAACACGTAAGGTTATGGTAGCTAAATAATGCCTGAAATAAAATTTGTTTCAGGTCCTATGGCTACCGTTTCTCATAGAGCATTCAGAAATCTCATTGAAAAATTCGGATACTGTGATGAATATTTTAATGAGATGATTAATGCCGGTTCACTGCTAACAAACAATGCTTTTGAAAAATTCTATGTGGACTATCTTCCTTCCCCTCAAAAACTTGTATGGCAGCTTACAGGCTTTAATGCAGATAAAATGACAGAGGCTGCAGCTGTTTTGTGTTCGCTTCCTGGGTTAGGGCTTGATTTGAATATGGGATGTTCAGCTCCAGAAATTGTAAAAAGCGGGGCAGGAATATCATGGATGATTAAACCAATAGAAGAAACCCGGCAGATGGTAAAATCCGTTCGTGCAGTTCTGAATGATGAAAACAAAAAAGGCGTCAATTCTCCTAAAAGATTTTCTGTAAAGCTCAGGCTTGGGGATGAAGATTTTACAGATGAAAAATTTTATAACTTTACAGATATGCTTGTTTCTGAAGGCGTTGAATTATTGACTTTGCATCCCAGAACACGCAAAGAAAAATTAGTACGCCCTCCCAGATATCACTATGCAGAAGATTTAAAAAAGCGTTACGGAAACAAAATAAAAGTATATTTAAACGGGAATATTAAAGATAAACTTTCTTATGAAAATGCAATTAAAAATTGTCCATCTGTTGATGGTGTAATGATTTCCAGAGCTGCTATACAGAAACCTTGGATTTTCAAAGAATTAAAAGGATTTACTTCTGAACTTGATTTTGAAGAAACTGCTCTTTCGTTTATTGATGATGTTTTGAAGTATCAGCCGGAAGAATTCTGGAAAACTCGTTTACAGCGTTTTTTTACATATTATGCAATGAATTTTAAATTTTCTCATTACGCGCAGACTTTGTGGCTTAATGCAGAAAATCCTGATGATTTAAAAAAAAGAATCCGCCTTTTCTTTGAAAAATGTCCCGAAGAAAAAAGGCGGATTGTATAAAGTTTAATTATATATTTATTATTTTAGCAGGTTTGCTATATCAGTTCTTTTCCAGCGAGTAGCAATTGTATATGGAGTATCACCAGAAATATTCTTTACTTTTTTATCAAGACCAAAACTTAAAAGTTTTTTAACAGTTTCAGGAGAAGATGATTTAGCAGCGTAATGAAGAATTGTGTTTCCCTGAATATCAGACATTTTTCCTGCATATTTTACAATATTTGAAAGCATCTGGTCGTTATCTAAATCCAGAGCAATCGTTACAGCATTCTGACCTTTTTTATCAATTGACTGGAAAGGATTTGCTCCATTTTCCAAAAGAATCTGAGCACTACTTAGTGAATTGTCTTTTACCGCATAGGTAAGAGCTGTGTAACCGTCTGCATTTCTGGAATCAACAGGATATCCCATTTTAATTAATTCTTTAAGAAGTGATGTAGAACCTTTTGCTTGAATTACAAGATGAATTGGAGAGTTTCCGTCACTGTCAACAATATTCTTTGAAGTGCCTAAAATAGCTTTAATCGTTTTTATATCTTTCTTCATAACCAAAGAGAATGGAGTATTCCCTGTTTTGTCACGACTTAAAGGATTTCCTCCGGCTTCTCTAATCATGTTGATAATTGTGATGTTGCCAGTTAAAGCAGCCTCATGGTATGCATTTACACCGTTAATATCCTGCATTGAAGCATTTGCATTGTAGTCCAGAAAGAGTTTTACAACTGATTTATTCTGTGCTTTGATTGCATCCATAAGAATTGTACAGCCGTTAATGTCACTTGAGTTAACATCAGCACCGTTATCCAAAAGGACTTTTGCAGTTTTTATGTTTCCTACCATTGCACATTCTGAAAGTGC
>JABUUX010000469.1 GCA_021442965.1 Treponema sp. | reverse complement strand
ATAATTAAATCTTTATACATTTCTATATCAAAAGAGGTTGTAACATTTAAAACACCTGGTTGAGAAATAATTAAAGAAAGAGGTATTGATTTTGAATCATATCCACAGGCATCAGAAACTTTTTTAATTGCATCAAGATAAGAAACAGCAGCATTTACATCTGGAGTAACAACATTTGAAGATTGCAATTCCTTAACTTTAATAAAAACATCAACTTTACCACGAGTAACCTTTTTACCTATGGAAGCCCTGAATATATTTTCCAGAGGATTCAAGAATGAAGGAAGATTTACAGTTAAATCAAGAAATCTGGAATTTACCGATTTAATCTCAACTGAAACAACAGCCTTCTCATATGTTTTTTCTGTATAAGCATACCCTGTCATACTGGTCATACATTCACTCCCGTAATGTCTATTTTTTTGAAAGCTTACCCATTCTAGAAGCAGGCCAGAATCTAAAAATTGGTTTTCCAAGAATATATTTTTTATGTAAATACTGAGGTTCCATAATAGAGTAATACTTTATGCTTTCAGGATCATCTTTTGTTAGGGGAACTTCAATTTCTTCATATCTGTGCCTTAAATCTAAAGAATTAAATCTGTTATCCCCCATCATAAAATAACATCCTTCCGGAATGTAAACAGGATTTCCATTTTCATCATTTGCAGGGAATACAGGCATATTTCGCATGTCAAGAATATTGATGTACCACTGAATTGTCTCCAGTTTATTTTCTAAATCTAAAAGACCTTTATCAGATTTCCACAAAGCCTGTGTCAAACCGGATTTGTTCAATTCAGCCTTTCGTAAAATATATTCTGCAAATGTACATTTATACATAACATTGATTCTATAATTACTTTCCTGATATATATCACGAAGATTGTTTTTTGAAGGAATCCAGGAAGAAAGAGTTCCTAGAACAGAATCCAAATTTTCATAATCAGTTAAATAACCTTCAGCATCCAGTTTTCTTATAGAATTTACACATTCTGTAACTCTAAAGGCCGCAGCTTCTAAATCAAAATTTCGTCTCTCTTCTTCAAAATCTAACATCCTGTCGTAATCATTTTGAGAAAGAGGAAAAACCTTTACACCTTTTTTTACATTAGGTTTTACAGAATTCAAATTCCATGAGGCATAATCTTCTTTATCTGGAATTGGAGTAAAAACATCATTATTTTTATTTCTTTTGTAAAGAATACCGTCCTGCATTACAAGTTGTTCACCTTCAAGACCAACAATACGTTTAACAAGAGGGTCTGCTTTTACTTCACCATAATCATCTTTATTTAAATTTACGGCCATAAAAGTAAGCATATATACAAGCTGTGAAGAAACAGTTTTAACCTCAGCATTTCTATCCATTGTATAGTGAGGATTTCTAAGAACTACTATATCTCCGCGTTTATATTTTGTAAAAGTTGGTAAACCTGTGTCTGTAAGAGGAAATTTAGGACCGCTTCCTATTTTTTCAACTACTACTCTGTCTTTTACAAGGAATTCAGGAACCATTGACTCGGATGGTATTACATATAATTGGAATGTAAAAATCTGAACAATAAAAACAAGAAAAACAACTTGCAAAAGAGCATCAATCCAATCTATAAGTTCATATAAAACACGCTTTAACCCGATTGGTTTTCTTTTTTTATCTGCTTTTTCACGCCACATTTCTGAAAGTTTTTCGTTGCGCTTATCAGACATGTAATATTGAAGAACAAATGAAAAAACAAAAACTAAAATCCAAAGGATTGCACTAATAATATCAAGAATTTTTGGCATGCCATATTTTCCTGAACGTTGAACAATAAAAGTCAAAATAAAAACTGTTGGAACATATTGAATGAATTTTAAACAATACCAAAAGTATTTCTGCTGTCCTTTAAGATAAACTTTAATAAAAGAAAAATACACAAAAAAGCCAGAGAATATCAGGGCAATGGGAAAAGCAAGAAGGGAAATATCAGCATGAAAACTAATACTACATAATGTAAAAAGTACAGATACAACAAGTTCTGAAAGAAGAAAAAATTTAAAAGAAGAAACAGTTTTAGAAGAATTTGTTGTTTTAAGACTTGTTTTTTTCTTATTATAATTATTCATAGAGTAAATATAGCAAAAAAATCATATATAGACTAGAATTGATATATGGAAAAAATGATTCTGAATACAGACGCTGCACTGGAAATGCTTTCCGGAGAATCGGAACTCTACAAAATGCTTCTTGATGCATTCTGCAATGATTGCCCAAAAAATCTTGATGCTATTTTTTCATATATCAGAGAAGGAAAAAATGAAGAAGCCCGGTCTTATTCACATAAGATTAAGGGTTCTGCAAGTCAGATAGGAGCTGAACAACTTACTTTTGCTCTCCAGTATCTGGAAGATTGTCTTAAAGGAAATATTTTAGGTAACCCGGATGCACTGGCTCAAAATGCAGATTTTGTTTATAGAAAAACAATGTCTTACATCACTGAATTCCGTACAGGCATTTAAAATTTTTATATAAGTTTTCTGTAAAATCTTCAAATGCTTTTTTTTCATTTCTCAGTTCATAAGCTCCAAAATAGATTTTTTCTATTTCAGAACATTTTGTAAAACGTTCTCCTTTTAAAAACTGATAGGGAGCATCGGTTTCTAACAGAAGTCTTTCAATTGGAAGATTTTTTACACAACTTACAGCATTCTTATTTCCATTAAAAATTTGTTTACCGAAACTAAAATATCCATTAATTCCTTTTTTTATTAAACTTTCAGCTTCAACAAGACTCCCCATAAATGAGTGAAAAAGAACGGCTGGCAATTTTCTTAAAACTAAAGTATTCTCAAAAAGCATTTCATTTGCTTTTCGGCAATGAATTACTAAGGGAAGATTATTCTCTTGAGCAAGTTCTACCTGAACAGAAAACATTTTTTTTTGAAGTTCAGAAGACGCCTTTAATTCCGGAGTATAAAAATCAAAACCACACTCACCTATAGCACAAAGACCGTTATGCTTTTTGTTTAAAAGTAATGTCTCAAGAACACGTATAAGATTTATATCCAAATTCTGAGGATGAATTCCAAAAGAAAATATAACACCTTGTGAAATACAATCTTCAGCTTCTTTCAAAGAATGGCAGGATGCACACCCCTTTTCAATCTTAAAATTTCGGTCAAGACCACCAAATTTTAATGAATCAGTGAAATGAAAATGAGCGTCACAAAATATTTTTTTTTCTAACATTTTAAATTTATCTACCGAAAAAATAGTATACACGTAAAAACACTGTATGTCTTTTAGAGAAAATAACATTAACGGAGGATAAAATGAAAAGTTTTGCCTTGAAAAGTATTGGAAACAAACAAGATTTTCTTACAATTGTACGTGAAATGGACGATGGATTTGTTGTTCGCATCATACGAGATATGGACGGTTATGAAGACGTAAAAACAGATTATATAAGCAAAGAACTTTTCGAAAGCTGTTTAAGAACTGGATACTTAACAGAAATAAGAGAAACAGTTGCTGTTGCTGTATAAATAAATCCCCGGAGTGTTTCATTATGAAAACTCCGGGTTTACAAACTAAACTTGTAAAAGAGCTTTTCCAAGTTTCCAGTTATCTCCAGCCCCCATTGTTACAAATAGATAACCATCCGGATAATTTTCTTTATCTAAAGGTTTATTAAGTTCTTCCCTTACAAAATCTAAAGCATCTAATATTTCTTCATAATAAATTACATCATTTTTTATTTTTTTAGTTTCTTCAAACAGAGTCATTCCGTTAATCTTAAAATCTTTGGGATTTTCTCGAGCAGAAGAATATATCTTGTGTAAAATTACTAAATCAGCAGATTCAAATGAAGAGGCAAATTCTTTTAAAAGACTTTGCGTTCTTGAATATGTATGACTCATAAAATCTACAATAATTTTTCTTCCGGCGTAAAATTCTCTGAAGCCTTCTAGTGTTGTTTTTACAGCCGTTGGATGATGACCATAATCATCTATGACAACTACATTATCTCCATTTATATTAGTAAACTTTCCAATAATTTCACTTCTACGCTTACCACCACTAAATAACGACAGACCTTTTCTAACAGAATCATAAAAGCCTGTTTTTACAAATTCTTCATTATTAAAATTATCAGACAGAAGTTTTTCTTCCTGTAAAATTCTAACAGCAAGTGTAACCGCAGCACAAGCATCCAATACTTCATGATGACCGGGCACCTTTAAAAAGAAATTTCCAAGACCTTCTATATTGAAAAGATTTTTTTCTTCCCTAACACCAATTAAATTAAGCTTAAACTTCCCTTCTGCTTTAGAGCCGTAAGGAATTAGATTAATATCGGGACGTTTTACTGAAATAATTTTTGAAACTTCAACAGCACCTTTATCATCCGCACAAAAAATTAAATCTCCATTTTCAGGAAGAAGACAAGCATAATCTACGAATGCCTGACGGATATCTTCATACTTTGGGTAATAATCCTGATGATCAGGTTCCACAGATGTAAGAATTATTTTTTTAGGATAAAAGCTCATAAAATGACGCTGGTATTCACAAGTTTCTGCTACGAAATAATTATGCTTTCCACCTTTTATTTTGTCAGATGTAAAAGTACATGAATTACCAAATGAATTTATAACTGAACCTGCAAGAGTCTGACT
>JABUUX010000473.1 GCA_021442965.1 Treponema sp. | reverse complement strand
GTCAGTCCTGAGTACGAAAGAAAATCTGCCATATCACGCGTAAAAGTTTTTTCAAACCGGATGTTACCCCACCAAGTTAGTGCGCGCCCGTTTGATTTTTTGTTAATTAAATTTTTCAGCCCGAACTGAACCATACTGGCTGGCGGACATGCTTCATCTACAAAATGGATTCCCCATACTCCGGTCTTCTTTGCCTGTTCTGTGAGTCCGTCACAAAGTTTTTCGGTCTCTACTTTACAAAAACGGTTTACATATTCCAGTTGAGTGTCACAAAAAGCACATCGATGCCAGTAGCAGCCATGAGCCATGTAAGCCTTAAGCCAGGAACCGTCATTCCAGATGGAATGCATAGGATTTGTATCATCTGCAAGACGGGGATATTTTGAAAAATCAATATCAGAAAAATCTGGAATAAGCTTTTTACAAATTTCTTTTTCTAAAGATGAATATCTGTGATATTGTTCACAATTGCTTTCGCTGTCACAAATAATTTTCTTGTTTAGGAAATACTTAGTTTTGTATATACATTTACCGTCTAAAGCATATGAAACACTTGCATTTGTAACACATTTTCCATCACGAATTTCGTTCAGAAGGTTCAAATAACTTCCGTACCCCATGTCATAGCTGATTAAATCAAAGAAATCAAAAATTCGGGTTTCTCTAATATTTCTGAGTTCTGTATTAACATATCCACCGCCAAGAGAAATTATTGCGTTATTTCCAAAAATATTTCTAAGTTCCCGAGCAGTAAAAACCGCGGCTTCAAAACAACCGGGAAATGGAACAGAAATTAAGAAAAGATTAATATCAGAATTTCGTTCCGAAGTTTTAAAAAAAGTTTCTCTAATAATTTCTTTGTAAAAATAATTTAATACAGGAGCTTTTAGTCCATTTAATACATCATCAAAAGAAGCCGTACTTGTTCCCAAGTGTTCAGCATAACTGATAAGACGAAAGTCGTGGTCAAAAACTGCAGTAATGTAATCAGCCATGTCTGCCAGTGCAAGGCTTGCAAGAATTTTTGCTTCGTCAGTGGAAACTTCGCGTCCTTGTTCAGTCAAATTGTAAAGAAAATTTTCCATACGATTTCCGCGAGGCACGTAAGGAGACCGGACAAACTCATGAGAAAATTCTCGTGCACTGTTACCGCCACAAAGAATTTCTACAATACGGTCAATCCAATTTATCCATAAATCTTTTGTGGATAGGTAACGGCGCAATTGAAATGCAGTTTCTTCATCTGATGTAGCAGCAAGTTTAAGTGCCTGCTTTTCGCTCAAAGAAAAAAGTTTTTTAAGCCCTTCTTGTGAAAATATTTTATGAAACAACAAAGTTGAAAAATCCAGCCATTGTACGTTTTCAATTTTTACAGAACTGTCACCTGAAATTTCACCTGATTTTATTTTTTGAAAAAAAGATTTTAGGTAAGCCCCAGACGGATACGGTGTATTAAGCTGAACCAAAGGAGGTTGAATAATTGTTACATTCATTTGTTTCGTTCCAAAATTGTAATTTCTACACGACGGTTTTTTGCTTTTCCTTCTGGGGTAGAATTGTCCTCTAAAGGTCGTTCAGCTCCGTATCCTTTGCAGATAAATTTTGAAGCATCAATACCGCGTTTGGAAAGTTCTTCTGCTATGCTAAAAGCGCGTTCTTTTGAAAGTTTAAGTTCACCCACAGGATATCCTGTGTCGGCAGTATGACCTTCTACTAGAAAACTGTTTCCTTCTGCCATTTTTAGGACAGAAGCGATTTTATCTAATCTTTCACTTTCACCTGGAAGAAGCTCACTGGAATCAGGCTTAAATCTTAAATCATGAATAGAAAGTCTTATTCCTGCATCTGTTTCTTCAACAGTAATGTCAGATGAAATTTCTGTAGATTCTGGATAAGGAGGATTTACAGCAGGCTTATAAGGTCTTGCGTTATTGCTTCCAACCCACGTGCTGGTATTAACTTCAAAATATTCGTAATCTCCGTGATCTAAATATTCACTGCTTCTATCTTGTTCTCGTTTTGTTTCTACTTTTGCCACTGCCCCTATTCTTTCCAATGCAGGAATAATTTCTTCATGCTGTACGGAAGGTGGATATTCCACAAACTGCAGAATAGTACCTTTGTAGGTAACAGAATTTCCATCGTTATATGTAAAAGTTTCATCCACCTGGTCTGTAATAAAAATAGCAGCCCCAGTTTCTTTACTTACAAGTATAGTTGCATTGTGTTTTCCTTGTGCTGACTTTAAGTTTTTATCTCCGCCAAAATCCCAATAAGAAATTCCGTATCTGGTAGCCCACTGTGCAGTAATTCTAAATACTTCTTCCCCTTTATATATTTCTTCCCGAACAAGAGAATACTGCACTGTCATTGGAATTTTAGTAATGATGCCATTATTTAATGGATCTACCGCACGTATACTTTCGCCTTTCCAGCTTTCTCCAATTCTAACCTCATCTTGAGGAAAAGATGGAAAACTTCTGAAAGATGGGAACCCATGGTCTTCTTCCATTGTTACAAACCCAAGTTCATTTATTATAAAACGGGATGGAATTGCTTCGTGAATTCCTGTGAACATCACCTGTTTATTCCGTACAGTGTCTTGTTCTACATAAAAATCTCCGGAGTAATAAATATCTCCGTTACGGTTCATGTCTTGACTTAAAAATGAACGGACTTCGCGGCTCATAAGCCCCGAATATTTTCCGTTATCGTAGCGGCGAAGATTTGTACGCTCCACCAAAGTATAATTGTTATTTCCGTTATAAGTTAAAATACCCTGCGCAAAAACTGGCAGGGTAAGAAAAACTGAAAAAATTAGATGAAGAATTTTTTTCATTGAGTAACAAGTTGTTGTGTAACTGCCACATCCTGAATATACATCATGCGGATTATGGAAACAATCTTTTCTTCCTTGTTTATGTAATAGAAGATTAAAATATTATCTTCCCTCATAACACGGATTTCTTTTTCTACCGTAAACTTTTCTTCTTCAAAAAAAGGATGACGTTCCGGCATAACCTCCAGACTTGTTATAGCAATCTGGATTTTTTCAATTGAGATGGCAGGATGCGAGATTTCGTAACTGCAAAGATTGATGTAATCTTCCCTTGCAGCTCTTGTGAATTCTACAGAATACTGAATCATAGCGTTATTTTACTGTGGTAAATACTTTTACAGTAGGAACAGTGGTGCCGTTACCTAAATCTGCAAGTCCTTTTTCAATTTCACCTTTGAACTGTTCTTCTGAAAGAACGTGAGCATCCAATTCTGGAAGTTTTAATTCAAAAGGGAGCCCCCTCTGAAGAACAATCTGTTTATAAAGCATAGAAATAACTCCAGAAGATGTAAGTCCCAGTTTATCGAGAATTTCTTCTGCAGTTGCTTTAAGATCCGGGTCAATTCTTGCATTGATGCTTACAGTTTTTGCCATATAATGCTCCTATTAATACCATAAAAATGGTTACCACTATAATTATAATGAAGGACCCTAAAAAAACAAGATTTAAATATGTATTTATTCCAGCGTATGTTCTAAGTTTTAATCTTGAATCATTTATTTCATCAGTAACTTTTCTGCATACTCAGATAAGTTATCCGAATCTTTAATTCTTGATGGTTTTAGACTATCAAAACCGTTATATGTATTAAACCCAAGCATATAAATTGCCAAAGCAAAAGAAAGGTTTTTATCGTCTGTTCCTATAAGTTTTGAAAGAGCTGCCAGTTCTGTATATGCAGTATCTTCTTCTCTCAAAATTTCATCTGATGTTTCTATTATGTGTTGAACTGTCTTAGGTAAAACTTTACAAATTTCAAAGAAAGCATTTTTTTCACCGGTAATAATCTCATAAAACTTATCCATGCTTACTCTTCGAATTCGTCTGTGCCCTACCTGCTTCCCATCAACAGTTGTGCTCCACTTAATATTCTGAGAATTCTTTGCAATTGCTTCTACAAGAAAACAAGCACAATCATCATCTAATAAAAGTTGGTTCTGCATTTTAATATATGTTTTTGCAGAAGATGCAGAATTCATTGTATTATGCTTGTTTTTCATTTCAACATATATAGTATGAACTTTTTCTCCTTCAGATATTTCTATTCCCTTTTCTGTTTTATAAATTACATCCCAGCCTTTTTCGGGAACTTCACAGCCATTCAAATATTTGAAAAAGTTTTGATGAAAATAGCCTATTGAGTTGTTATTTGATTTGTCACGCTGCCTGAAGATTTCACTTTTTATAATTTCATCCCATGTCAATCGATAAACAGACTTATCAAAAATCAATTTCACAGGGTCAACAATATTTTTATTTAATTCTTGCAATGTGTATGACTGTAACTGTTTCCCATATTTCAAAATTGTTTCTTTAACATGCGTTTCAAAATTTTTCTCAGAAATAAAATTTAAAGCCCAACTCATTTCTATGCTCCTTTTTTTGTACTTAAGGCACGACTGATTTCTTTTCCAATCTCATACGCTAAATTCACTGGAACTGCATTTCCAACTTGTTTATATTGAGCTCCAACTGAACCGCAAAATTGCCAGTCATCAGGAAAACTTTGACATCTTGCATTTTCTCTTACAGTGAACGGTCTTGCTTCCAATGGATGACATCGTTCTGTTTGTTTTTGAGAAGGAGAAGTCAACACAGTTAATGAAGGTTCATC
>JABUUX010000023.1 GCA_021442965.1 Treponema sp. | reverse complement strand
AAGGTCAGCTGGAAGTTCTTTTTCTGTTCCACCAATTTCACAAAGTTTTCTTTGACCGTCAACGTTGCGGAATTCTACTTGAACAGTTTTAACTCCTGTTACATGTCCATCTTTTTGGAAAATTTCTTTAATGGTAGTTTTATAAACACGAGGATCTGCTCCGGCTGTGGAAATTACTTCCTGCTGGCCGTAATCGGTTTTAAGAATTCTAGGCCACTGAGGCCAAGGATTATTTGAAGTTCTTTCTTTAGGAGGTTCAGGCATCATTTCAAGGGCTGTGATGGAAGCTGCTCCCAGGCGGACGCAGGTTCCTGTACAATCGTTTCCAGTGTCTCCTCCACCTACGATGATTACGTGTTTTCCTTTAGGATTAACATCATCTGCAAGAACTGGAGTCTTATTATCTAAAAGTGATTTTGTAACTGCTTTAAGAAAATCTACTGCAGGAAGAATTCCTTTGGCATCTTCTCCTGTTACATTGAGCATTCGGGGTTTTTTTGCTCCACAGCAAAGAGCAATGGCATCAAAATCTTTAAGGAGGTCAGAGGGTTTTGTATTATTTCCAACATCACAATTTGTTAGAAAGATAACACCTTCGTCTTTCATTAAGTTTACACGGCGTTCAATAATTTTTTTGTCAAGTTTCATGTTAGGTATTCCGTACATAAGAAGCCCGCCGATTCTGTCATCACGTTCAAAAACTGTAACATTGTGTCCACGTCGATTTAAAAGATCTGCAACTGCAAGACCAGCAGGACCTGATCCTACAACTGCAATTTTCTTTCCGCTTCTAACTTTTGGAATTTGAGGTTTCATATATCCTGATTCAAAAGCTTTTTCAATTATAAAGAGCTCATTATCGTGAATTGTTACAGGTTCTTTAATATCTTTCCCATCTGAGTAATCTTTTTCTAATGAAATACAGTTACAGGCTTTTTCACAAAGGGCAGGACAGACTCGACCTGTAAATTCTGGAAAACTGGAAGTTTTTAAAAGTCGCCAAGCTGCCATATCATATTGCCCTTTAAATAAGGCATCGTTCCATTCCGGGATAAAGTTATGAAGCGGACATCCTGTAACCATTCCATTTAATTTAATGGCACTTTGACACATTGGTACTCCACAATTCATACAGCGAGCAGCCTGTTCTTTTCTTTCATCTACATTTAAGTATTCATGCATCTCTTCAAAATTTTGTATTCTGGTTAGGGGATTAATCCAATCGTTTTCTACACGTTGAAAGGTCATAAAGCCATCGTTTTTTCCCATTTTCTATACTCCTAAAAAAAATCAGTGTAAAAAGTAAAAAAAAAAGACGTTCAAAAGCGGGCAGAAATTGTCCGTATTTAAACGTCTTTGTTTCTTACAATATATAATATTTTGGAGTTTTATTCAATAAAGAATATATTTAGGAAAAATGAAAAGTTTAATTTTGGTCGGGGATTGAATAAAAGATTTTATTTTTTTATTTTATTTTTATGAGATTTCTAAAAAAGATTTTTATGTTATGCCTTTTTTCAGGATTGGGTTTATTTACGGTCGGTACAATAATTAATGTTTACATGATTTCTTTTTCAAAGCCGTATATTTATAATTCGATTTCGGAACTGCCTGAAAAATATGTTGTAATTATCCCAGGAGCTAAAGTTTATGAAAATAATGTATCATTTGTTGTAAGGGATAGAATTGATGTAGGATTGAATGTTGTAAAAGAAGGAAAAGCTGATAAAATTTTAGTTTCTGGTGATCATGGTAGAAAAAAATATGATGAAGTAAATGAAATGAAGGCTTTTATGCTAAAAAATTATAGCATAGATAAAAATATTGTATTTTTAGATCATGCAGGGTTTTCAACTTACGAAACTATGTACAGGGCAAGAGATGTTTTTTGTGTGGAAAGTTGTGTAATTGTTACACAACGCTTTCATTGTGCAAGAGCGGTTTATATAGGTCGGAAACTTGGAATGGATGTAGTTGCCCTGGAAGCTCCTGCAATTACTCCATATAGGAAACACATAAAAATAAATTGGGAAGTTAGAGAGTTTCTTGCAAGGATAAAGAATTTTTTTCTGGTAATATTTAAGGCAAAACCTACTTATTTAGGAGATATAATTCCTATTACAGGGGATCCGAAATTAACGTGGGATAAAGAGTAAGAAAGATAACACGTGTCTCAAAAGCAGAGTATTTAAGAGAGTATAGGAGGAGAAAATGGCAGTTCAGATTTTTGGAAGTTCAAAAAATTTTGATACAAAAAAAGCAGAAAGATTTTTTTCAGAGAGAAGGATTCCTTTTCAAAAAATAGACTTAAAAGAAAAGGGGATTTCTAAAGGGGAACTTGAAAGTGTTATCAGTGTTTTGTCAAAAGAAGCTGGTGGAAAAGCAGCGGCAGTTGAAATTTTAGCTGATAAGAATAGCAAAAATTATTCATCTTTTGCGTACCTTGATGATGATGATAAAATGGAAAAACTTTTGGAAGATCCTCTTCTTCTGGTTCAACCAATAGTTCGTAACGGCAAAGACAAGGCAACTATAGGTTATAAACCTGAAGAATGGAAAAACTGGCAGGCTTAGTTAATCATGACTGCATAAACTAAAGTCAAAATCAGTTTTTTATTTTTATGTAGTTCCACACTTCCGGATCTTCTTGCCCGATTCTCCAGAATCCAGTTTTATGAATGCCCTTACTTTTATAAAGATTGCAAAGTGTAAGAACAGAATGGGTGTCATTCATATATCCTGTAACTTTAACTTCTGTGGTAAATGAAAAAGATGGGATGTTATGATCGTAGTAAAAATCTGTACAATCATTTTCATTCATTATGCGATTTGCACCGGAATAATACCAGGCCCCGGAAGTTGTTTTATCGGTCCATGTTCTTCCATAAAAAGGGATACCCATAATTAGTTTTTCTTTGGGTATAGTTTTTTTTGCATAAGTACAGACTTTTTCGCACCACTCAACTGATGCAACAGGCCCTGGACTGCCACCTGCCCAATGTTCATCGTAAGCCATAACGAATATACGGTCACATAATGACGCTAACTTTGCATAAGGATAAACATCATTTTGAAGAAGTTTAAAACGTGCCGGAACACAAATTGATAGCATTTTTCCTTCAAGTTTGTTTTTTAATTCTGAAATAAAAGAAAGATAGTTTTCTGCATCTTTTTCAGGTACAAGTTCTAGGTCTAGCTGAAGTCCGTCAAAATCCTGAGCAGCTTCAATTAAAGAGTCTATAATATTCTGACGGATTGAAAACTCTGGGGAAAGAATAAAGTGAGTAAGGGATTTGCTTTCACAAATAAAAACCATATGTGTTCTTTTATTATTTACTTCTATGGCATTACGGTTTGGAACTGAAATTAATTCGCCATAGCAGTTTACATCAGCAGAAAAAAAACACACATCTGTCAGTGGAATTGAATCATTGTATTCATTTGAACGGGCTATTGAAACATAGCCCCAAGTTTCATCAAATGTAACAGGCTTTTCGGTAAACGGTTTTATTTTGTTAGCAGTTTCTCCGGCTAACAGAAAGCCGGAGAGAATGAAAAGTACGGCAATAAAATTCTTCTTATAAATCATACCTTAAAATTATCGGCAGATTTTAGAAAACTATGCGGTCATTTTTTTGAAAGCATTCAAAACGGCTTCCTCATGCTCCATGCCGGTAGCTTCATTTTCTGAAATGAATTTGAGCATTTTGGCATAATCGTTCGGAATAATTTTCTTGAAGGATTTTACACTTTCTTCCCAATTATCAAGGATTTCTTTTCCGCGTTTACTTCCGGTTTCTTTAACATGCTTTTCTACAAGAGCCTTTACAGATTCCTTGTCATGCTCTTCGGAAAGTTCGCTCATGGTAACAAGTTCACGGTTGAGTCTTTGGTAAAGGTCATGGTTTTTATCCAGTACATAGGCAATACCGCCGCTCATACCGGCAGCAAGGTTTCTTCCTGTAGCGCCAAGGATTACTGCAAGCCCACCTGTCATGTATTCAAGCCCATGGTCACCACAGCCTTCGGCAACAACTGTAGCTCCTGAGTTTCTTACGCAGAAACGTTCACCTGCAATACCGTTGATAAATGCCTGTCCGCTTGTTGCTCCAAAGCAGCATACGTTTCCTACAATAATATTTTCTTCAGCTTTGTAAGCAGCTTCTTTGGGAACAGACACAACAATCTTTCCGCCAGAAAGACCTTTCCCAAGTCCGTCATTGGCATCTCCTGAAAGGCGGAGTGTGAGACCTTTTGGGATAAAAGCACCAAAACTTTGTCCACCGCCTCCAGTGCAGTTTACGGTTACAGAATCTTCTGCAAGTGAATTTCCGAAATGCTTTTGGATTTCAGAACCGAGGATTGTACCTACTGTGCGGTCAGTAGAAGAAACAGAACAGTCGATGGTGAGAGAGTGGATTGCTTCGACACTTCGTTCCTCAAAATGACACGAGGACGTGGCTTGAGATTCTGAAACAAGTTCAGAATGACTAGAGCTTTGAGTTTTGACGAAAGCTTCGAATTTTGGAAGGAATATTTTTTCATCAACTGTATTTTCCAATTTGAAATCATATACGTCAGACGGATTGAAATGATGGACTGCTTCGTCACTTCGTTCCTCGCAATGACAAGACGATAGGATACGGCTCATATCTACAAGATTTGCACGTTCAAAAGCACCTTTTTCTTTGAGTCCTAAGAATTCTGAGTGTCCGCACATTTCTTCTACAGTGTGGAAACCAAGTTTTGCCATAATTTCAC
>JABUUX010000298.1 GCA_021442965.1 Treponema sp. | reverse complement strand
CTCAAGCAGGATATTTTCAAAATATTCCCGAGTAATTAAGTTTGAATCTCCGTTATGCATTGCATCTCCTGAAAAAAGATTTTGAAAAAAGTTTCAACTTTCGCAAAACATTAAGATAAAAAAGTAAATGCTTATACACACTTATTAGTAAAAATCATCAGCGACTTTTCATGACGACGGCGACGCTGAATATTTTCCAAAGCAAGTTCCTTTGATGTTTCTGTACGTTCTATAAGTATATCATTCGCATTAGTAACTGTTAAAGAAAATATTTTCCCACACTCAGAAACTGCGTCAATTACAGGAAGTAAATCATCTATTGAAATCACAGCTTTTTTCATTCCATCGATTTTTAAAGTTTCACGCAGTTTCTTTGCAAGTATTTTATCTGTAAATTTTGATTTATCACCCATTTCTAGAAGGGCATTTTTTATTGCAATTTGAATCGGAGTCATATCAAAAATAATCATATAGGAAAATGATGTTGACTTCCACTCTACAAATCAGGCGATTTTTTTATAGAAACGGGCATTACTCCCAATACTTGAATCAAATACAGAAGGCAATACCCGTCCAAATGTTTTTTAGAATCTTCCACCACCAAGTGTTGCACTTAATTTTAAAGAAACAACAGGTTTTCCGTCAAAATCTGCCCAAGTAAAATATGGTCCAAAGCCGAATTTTAAAACCGAAATTGGTGAATAATTAAGCATAGCAGAAACTGTCATTGCATTAACAAAAGATGTTGCAGCATCACCATAAGCAGCTTTAGCAGCTTCTGGAAGTGGTTCTTTCCCAAAATTTACCATTGCAAAAATATTTGCCGTAAAATCTGTTGTTCCAAAAATTTTCCCAAATGAAACCACTCCTGCAATATTGTGACCGGCTGTCAGATACATGTGTGTTAAATCAACATCATTTCCATCGTAGTAATACTGAGCTGCAAAAGTAATTGAAGGGTCTTTCCATAAATAATTTAATCCAAATGTGGCCTGGAAAATACTCTTTTTATCATTCCACTCCGAGTTTTTGGACCACTCACTTTCTGCTCCATAGCTGTATACTGCTTCTGCAAAAAGTGAAACCTTTTTAATAGCTCCAGTTCCTGTCAGCATTATTTTTGGAGCATGCTGGTATTTCCAAAAGGCTCCAACTCCTAGTTCATAATTTCCAATCATGATGTCTGCTTTTCCGGCAAGTGCAGTATCTCTGAGATATGACGAAGCACCTTGTGTAAAATCGGTTGAAGGAATTACATAAAACCACAAGCAGTTTTGAGAGCCCGGAAAAACAATTTGAGTTCTAAAATTCAGACTTCCGTCTACTTGTGCAGTTGGATCTTCAGGATTAATAGAAGATGTATTTATCATGTCTGAGACAGGGCTAAAAAAATATCCGGCTCCCCAAGTAACTGTGTGAATTCCAAAGCGGAAAAATGCTCGGTCAGCAACAGAAAAATCTGTAAATATTTCTTTTAGCTTAAGATAATCTGTTACGCTTGTTTGAACCTTTGTAGTATATATATCTTGCCCCGTCATTGGATTTTTAAATAGTGAAGTTTGGGCTGTAGAAAAAGCTGCTGATTTAAATGGATACGCAACCCCAAACTTTGTGTACATTCTTAAGATTTCTGTAGGTCTTGCATCAACTGTAAGAAAGGCTGAAAGATCCGGTGTAAAAATTGTTTCAGAAATGTGCTCTCCAAAATTTTTATTATCATCGGCATAAAGTTTTGTCATTGTTGAAACACCGGTAGTAAAACTTCCACCAATTTTTACACTCCCATTTTGAAAGATTACACCTTTGCTTAAATCTGATTTTGCTTTTACATCTGTAACTTCTTCAATTCCACTACCAGAAAACATATCATCATCGGTGGCAAAAAGTTCATCATCGGAATTAACTGCAAATAATTCTTCCTCAGACTGTGTAGTAAAATAATCATCATCACTTTGTGCAATGACATTTCCTAAACTAATACAACAAAAAATTAAAAACAAAAATATTTTTTTCATATAAACCTCGCAGGGTTTGGGGCTGCATAAGCCCCAGAAGAGTGGGGTATGGCGAAGACCGAAGGGCTGAGCCTAGGGGAGAGGCTTCTCCCCTCCCACTATTAACTATTAATTATTAACTATTAATTAATTTAAACCTTCAAGATAAGCCTTTGTAAAAATCTTATTTGGAAGATTATCAAAAGTAAGGTCAGATACAACCTGTGTAGTCTGCTCACCTTTATTCAATTCATCACGAACAATAGACTGTGTTGCTACATAACCAGCCGGTACTTTAGTATATTTTGGAACTAGAGTTGTGCGCATAAGACGATCGGAACCAGAAAAATCTTCCATCTTTAAAACAAGGGGAACATCCTGTCTTATGTAATATTTTGTTTTTACATAAGAAGGTTCACTTGTCTTTGCTTTAACAGTAATGATATTAACCGAGTAAGCTCCAAGTTTACCTTCTTCAAATCCTTCCACATTATAATTTATGCGCCAATGCTTATCGTCTTTATTAACATCATCCACCTTAACATCAGAATCTGCCAGAGCTTCTTTCATTGAGGTATGAGAAAACTTTCGGCTGATTGGGTCATAAGACCAGATGTTATCACCTTCCATTAGGAAACCTTTTCCTTTGTCGGCTTCCGGGAAAAGCTGTACCAAAGTTAAAAGTTTTGATTCTGTTCGCTGAAAAACTTTAAACTGAACACTCTCTTTTGGTTTTCCGGGTTTTTCTATAACAAGAGAAAGTGTGGCTGAATAGTCGCCATGAAAAGCAAGTACATCATCTGTGGCTTCCAGAATTTTATATGCACTTTCAACCTTATCTGCACTTAACTGTGCAAAAGCCATACAACTTGCAAAGAGCAGAATTGCTCCAATAAAAATCTTCTTCATAATTTCTCCTTATTTTATAAGTTTTAAACTCAAACAAAATGATTAATTAACAATCATCATTCGGCATGTTTTTTTACAAACAATTTCAATACTTTCACACTTGAAGGAAATGCAATCGGAAGAGAATCCACATCTTCTTCTGTTCGGATTTTATGAATCTGAATAGACGTTACTTCGCTTTCTTCCGGATGTAATTTTTTTACAAGCTCTGGAATTGTGCCTTTATTCTCAGGAATTTTTGCCATAAAAAAAAAGTCACAGGTTTTGTAAGTAATTCCTTTATATTCATAAGTATTAGGGAAACTTCCAATATATGTAATATCCTCATGTGAAAGTTCAAGTCCTATTTCTTCACGGCACTCCCTTATACATCCTTCTTCTACAGTTTCATCAGCGTCTGTAAATCCGCCTGGGATTGCAAGAAAGCCTTTTTGAGGTTCTTTTCCACGTACTTCAAAAAGAACGTTATTTTCACTGTCAGAAATTATTACTCCCGAGGCTGTTGCTACATTACAATATAAAGTAAATCCGCATTCAGGACAGTTCCATTTTAGTGGAGAAATATTTCTATCAGCAAACTCCGTTACAAAAACTGTTTCATTCTTACATTCACGTTTTACACTAATAATTTTTTTACTGCCACACTTCGGACAAAAATCAAAATTATTATTCATTACTATTACCCATTAATTATTTTACAGTTCTTAAGGCTTCGGCAGGATTCAAACGCGAAGCTTTTTTGGCACTGCCGTGAACTGCCAGTGTAGTAAGCAAAATCAGCAGAATGTACTGAAATATGACAGAACCGACTGAAACTGTAAATGAAAAATGTCCGTTGTCAAGGAAGAAGGAAAGTGCTTCATCTTTTACAGGGATCAAATGAATAATTGACATACTAGTAACAGCAAGCAAAAGACCTGCAACTGCTCCTATAAGGCAAAGAATAACTGCTTCTGTTGTAAACAGTTTTCCGGTATCTTTCCCGCTCATGCCAAGTGCACGCATAGTTCCAATCTCATTTATACGTTCGTACAAAACCATGCGGTATGTATTCGAAACACCAACCATTACGATAAGCAGAATTACAAGGAGGATAACAGTTGATACCATATGCACAACAGAGAGTACTGTTTTTATAGAAGGAATAACGTCGTCCAATGTTTCAACGGCATATTTTACACCTTCCCATTGATTCTCTTCACCTTTGAACTGTTTTTCAATTCCTTTGCTTGGATTTTTTGGGTTTGATAGAAAGGCATCTATACGGCTTGAAACATTCTGTCCATCTTCACGAATTATCTGTTCAATTTTATTAGCTGCTTTTGAGGATTCTTTTTTATTTTTCAGGTAAATTGCAAATGTTGAATATCCTCCTTCAGGGATGCCCATAAAATCGTTCAGAACGTCAATGTCGATGTAAGCCTGCATAGAGTTTATGAAAGTATTGGATTTCATTACAGCACCGATTGTATAGTCTGCAACATTATTCTGACCGTAAATATTTGTTGCTGTAAAAACAATCTCATCCCCTACTTCCAAATTCATTGATTCTGCAGTCTTATCACTGATTATAATAGCATTAGGATTTGACATATTATCTAAGGAACCCGAAACAAGCTGGAATGATTCTCTGAATTCCTTTTCGCTAAAATCTCGACCGCTAACTTGAATAAGAGTTTTCTTACCATTAAAAAGCATTGTTCCTGAGGCAGATGTAGAACAAGAATAATACTCATAATTAATTTTGCTTTCTTTTACAAGATCAATCATGTAATCTCTATCTCGAACAATATTCACCAATCTTGATTTACCACCTTCATAAACTGGTGGATTCTTTTCAAACCCCTGAATAAGAACTGTTCCTCCCACAAGCTGTGT